>JAEYZO010000808.1 GCA_023428035.1 Pseudomonadota bacterium
GCGCTGCACCGCGCGCCGGTGCGCCCCGCGCCCGTGGCGTTCCAGGGCGGCGCGGCGCTGACGCTCACGGGCGGGTTCTGATCACGGGTCCCACTCCAGGCCGATGGTGAAGCGGTACTGGGGGTAGAGCAGCGGCACGCCGCGGAGGTGGGGCACGGGCACGCACACGCTCGCGGGCTCCACCACCAGGCGCAGGCGATCGCTGAGCTCGACCGAGAGACCGAGGATGTTCCCTCCGACGAAGGGGCCCACGGAGCCCGCGTCGGCGCCCACGAGGTCGAGGAGCAGCACGCTCGCCCCGAGGTGGAGCGAGGTCTGCAACCGCAGCCCCTCGAACTGACGCCAGGTGTAGGCGCCGGTCGCGTAGAGGTTCACCACGCCGGCCTGCACGCGCCCCGCGAGCAGAGAGAACCAGGGGTTGTACTCGGCGCTCAGCCCGACGGTGACCCGGGACGAAGCCCGCCAGTGGCCGCCGAGGTTCACCGCGAAGGCGCCCTGGTCGAGGGAGGCCGACGCCAGCGCGTGCAGCCCCCAGCGCCGCTCGGGGACGTCCTGCCGTCGCTGCGCGAGCGCCGACGTGGGGGCCAGCGCGAGAGCCGCGACGAGCACGAGCGCGCGGCGACGTCGCCCGACGAGCGCGAGCGCCGCCACCGCGAGCGCCCAGGGGTAGGCGGTGGAGCCCGCACCGACGCGGGCGACGGCGCAGCCCTGGCTCACTTCGCCGAGCTCCGGGGCGTCGCACCAGCGGTTCTCGTGCGTGCACCCGGGCTCGTAGGCCAGCCAGCGGTCGAGCACCGCCGCGGCGCGCGCGCGACGTCCCGCTGCGCCGCCGAGGTCGTCGACCACGGCGCGGAGGAGCTCGACGCTGGCGGCGGTGGCGTTGCGCGTTCGGGCCTGCGCGGCGGGCGTTCCGGCGGAGCAGTCGTCGAGCTCGGAGAGGTGGCGGTGACCGTCTCGGGCGGGGGTGTGGTCGTCGTGCTCGGCCCAGTCGGCGAAGTTGAGCACGTGCCGCACGCGGGCCCCGTCGGGGGAGCGGAAGGTGTGCGTGAAGCTGTCTTGCAGCGCGTGGAGCGCGCGACCCATGTGCCAGCCGTAGGGCTGGAGCGCGGGGCGCTGCCGTCCGCTGAAGGCGAGGGCGACGGTGTGCGGCTCGCGCGCGTGGAGGTCGACCGAGGCGCCTCCGCCGACGGCGAGGGAGACCTCGTCGAGGATGAAGCGCCTGCACGCGTCGAGGGCGGCGCGGTCTCCGTCGGGGCCGTCGTCTTGCGGGCGGCGGAGGCAGTGCTCGGCCTGGCCCTCGGGGTCGGAGTGGACGTCGGCGAGGGCGGCGACCTCGTCGGCGGCGCGGCCGTGCAGGTCGTTGTCGCGCGCGCCGAGCACCAGCGAGATCGACCAGACGTCGCGGGCGCTCGGGCGCACCGAGAAGGGCAAGTCGCGCTCGACGCGGAGCCCGTTCTCTCGGTCGAGGATGGGAGGTCGCTCGCCGCCGGGCCATCCCGCGCGCTCCAGGGCGTCGAGGGTGATCCCCTCGTGGCAGCCGTGGGAGACCGAGGTCTCGAAGGTGAAGGCCCAGGCGGGCGTAGGGAGGAGCCCCGCGGCGAGCGCCAGCGACGCGACGCGCATGGCGACGGTGATACGACAGCGGGCGCGGGGGCGCGCAGTTCGCGGCGCGCGCGGCGGCGTGGCGAGGCCGAGCACGCCGCCCGCGCTGTCTTGACTTCGCTCTGCGGCGCGTGCGTGATCGCGCGCATGCCCCTCCGGCGGCTCACCATCAGGCGCTTCACTGCCTTCGGCGAGGCGACCTTCGACCTCGCGCCCGGCGTCAACGTGCTCGTCGGCTCCAACGGCGCCGGCAAGTCACACGTGCTCAAGCTCCTCTACGCGCTGCACGAGGCGACGCGTCGCGCGTGGGAGCCCGCGCCCCACGCGCCGGGGTTCGACGCGCTCCTCCAGACTATACTCGCCGAGGTCTTCCTCCCGGACCACCTCGGGCGCCTCGTCCGGCGCACGCAGAAGGGTCGCAAGACCGCCGACGTGAGCCTCTCCTTCGGCGCCTCTGAAGCGCACTTCTCGCTCACGCACCACGGGAACCTCACGGCTGCCACGCACGGCGACCCCATCGACGACGACTACCGCAACACGCTGCCGGCGGTGTTCCTACCAACGCGTGAGATGCTGTCGATCTACCCGGGCTTCGTCTCCCACTGGGAGGAGCGACAGACCACCTGGGACCGCACCTACTACGACCTCTGCCTCCTGCTCGGGAGGTCCGCGCTCCGTGGGCCTCGCGACGCCGCGCGCCAGCGCCTCCTCGGCCCGCTAGAGGCCGCCCTCGGGGGGGAGACCGACGCCTCCAACGGCCGCTTCTTCGTGAAGCTCCCGGATGGCGACATGGAGATGCCCTTGCTCGCGGAGGGGATGCGCAAGCTGGCCCAGCTCGCGTGGCTCATCCTGAACGGGTCGCTCCAACGAAAGAGCCTCCTTCTCTGGGATGAGCCCGAGGCCAGCATGAACCCTGAGCACGCGCCGCTGCTCGCGGGCACCGTGCTCGGCCTCGCGCGCGAGAAGGTCCAGGTGGTGCTCGCCACCCATGACTACGTCTTCGCCTCGGAGCTGTCGCGCCAGATCGAGGCCGAGCGCCGCGTTGACCCGGACGCCGCCGATCGCGACGCGTTCTTCTCGATCCGACGCGCGACGGGGGGCGAGCGGCAGGTGGAGCGCACCGACACATTCGCGTTGCTGGAGAGCAACCCGATCCTCGACGCGCTCGCCGCGCTCCACGACCGCGAGCTGCTCCCTGCGGCGGGTGACGCCCAGCCGTGAATCAGGTCATCGTCGAGGGACGCCTCGAAGTCACCTTCGATCAGAACTGGCGCGCTCTGAAATGGGACGCCGTCCCCCCGGACGATCCACCGCCCTACCTCTACCGCGAGGGGATCGGAAAGCTCCAGGGTGACGTCGACGACCGCCCCGAGTCGACCAAGGCGGTCGACATCGTCGCCTCGCCCCGTCGCTCGTCCTGATGGAGATCAAGGACTTCCGTACGGTCTTCAGCCCCGGCGGCGCTCCGCGCGCGCTGGCCTTCGGAGCGCGGTGGCGCGAACTCCCGCTGGAGGTCGCGCTGAAGGTCCGCGATACGCTCGCCGGGGTCTCGGGGGTTCTCTACAGCGCGCGAGAGTCAACCGCAGCGGCGTGGATGCGCCCGGCGCGCGACGCGGGCGTCTACGTCGTCGCGCTCGTCGCGCAGGACCTCAATCGCCCCGGCGAGCCCACGTCGCTCCGCAAGGCTCGCGACCACCAGCTCTATCAAGAGCTACGGCGGCGCCTCCGATGGCTCACGCGCGAGGCCGCCCGCGTGCGCGTCGTCGACCCCTTCGGCGGGAACCTCCCGCCGGTGCTCAAAGGTGTGGCGATCCACTCTCGGTGACGCCGGCGCGCGTCGACGCTGATCACGCCGCCCGGCGCCGACCGCCGTCCCGCAGGCGGGGTCGCAGATCACGTCCTCGGGCCCCGGCGCGGTCATCTCGACCATCAGCCGGATGATGTGACGCGGCGTGCGGAACTGGCCGTTGCGGCCCGCGCTGGCGATCTTCCCGAGCATGTACTCGTAGAGGTCGCCCTTGGTGTCGCGCTCCTCCATCGGCACCGCGTCGAGCATGTCGACGACCTTCGCGAGCAGCGCGGGCGTGGGGATGGTGAAGCGCGCGTCGCGCATGAAGCGGGCGTAGGTCGAGTCTTCAGCGCCGAAGGTACGAAGGAAGGGGAACACGCGCTCGTCGACCACGGCGAACATCTGCGCGGGGGCGAAGTGCTTGAAGCGCGACCAGCGCAGGTCGTCGTAGGGGCGCTTCTTCGAGTCCTTGCCCTCGGGAAAGACCCGACGCTCCATGGGCTTCTTGAGCCGGTTGGACTTGTTCTCTTCGAGGGTGTGCAGGTCGTCGAGGCGCCGCAGGAAGAGCAGGTAGGTGATCTGCTCGATGACCTCCAGCGGGTTGGCGATGCCGCCGGCCCAGAAGGCGTCCCAGACGCGGTCGATCTGCCCGCGGAGCTCGCCGGTCAGCACTGGCGCACCGCAGGGGAGAAGAGGCTACGAGCGATCATCGATGGGGCTCCTCCGTGGGGGACGCGGAGGGTCGCGAAGGTCTGACACCCGTGTCAACGCTGAGCGTCTGGCGACGCCGCGGGGCTCCCTCACCCCTCCTTCGGCGGGTCCTTCTTCTCCGCGGCGGCGGGGGTCGCGTTCTTCTTCTCGGCCTCGGCCTTCGCGGCGGCCCGCTTGTGCTCAGCGCGGCGGCGGCGCTCGTAGTCGCTGGTCACCCGCCGCACCACCTCGGGGTGCTCGCGGAACACGAAGCGCGCCGCGGCGCGCACCCGCTGCACGCGCTCGAGGAGGAGCAGCGCGAGGCCGTCGCGGCGGGCCTTGGCGTCGCGCTGCGCGGGCGAGAGCGACGACTGCACGGCGCGGTTCGGCAGCTCCCGCAGCTTCGTCGCGAGCTCGCGGGCCTCGTCGATGACGCTGACGTCGTAGCCGCCGAGCGTCGCGAGCTCGTCGCGGTGCGCCGCCGCGAGCACGGCGTAGTCGTCGAGCGCCGTGGCGAGCTTGTCGGCGGCGTCGACGTTCGAGTGCGTCTCCCGCAGCCGCGCGAGCTGCTCGTCGTGCTCGTTCTGCACGCCGTCGTCGAAGAGGAAGTCCAACCCGGCGATCAGCTCCGAGAGCACCCACGTCGCCCGCGCGCGCACGTCGGCGCCGTCCTTCGGGCCCGCGGCGAGGATGAGCTCCGCGCTCGCCCGCTGCGCGAGCTGTTGCAGCACCAGCAGCTCGCGGATCACCGACTTCGGCAGCCGCGACTCCACCGCCGAGAGCCCGGGCCGCGTCTCGGTGCCCGCGCGCGAGTCCCGCTGCGGCGCCCAGTGCTCCTCGGCGAAGCGCGCGACGTCCACCGCCTCGCCCATCAGCGTCGACCACGGGACGTTCCACTTGCCGCCCTGCCCCGCCCGGCGCGCGGCCTCGGCCTCCCAGCGCTCGGTCTCCGCCTCCGTCGGCGGCGTGAGCGACGCCTCCTCCGTCGTCTCGGCCTCCCGCGGCGGGGCCTGGCCCGGCTTCTTCCCGGTCTTCGCTTCCGACTGCGACTTCTTCATCCCCTTCGCTCCTTCCGCGCCGCCCTTCGTTCCCGGAAGGTCACCCCCGGTTCCCGGAAGCCCACTCCCAGTTCCCGGAAGGCCACTCCCAGTTCCCGGAAGCCCACTCCCGGTTCCAGGCGACGCTTCGGCCATCAAAAGCGAGGGGAGGCCCGCCGCTCAATCAGGTGTTTCCCGTAGGGGGCCGTGTGGTGCGCGGTGGGGGGTGATCGCGCGTCG
Source organism: Pseudomonadota bacterium (assembly GCA_023428035.1). Taxonomy (GTDB): domain Bacteria; phylum Myxococcota_A; class Polyangia; order Polyangiales; genus JAEYZO01. The sequence continues at coordinate 5,359 of JAEYZO010000808.1, forward strand.
GCGCGATGGGCGCCGCTCTCGCCACGCGCTCGACGACCCCCGCGTTGACCCGCGCGCGCAGCGGGAGACACTCACGGCGATGCGCGTCACGGACGACTTCCCCCAGTTGAAGTTCCTCCTCTGGGGGCGCGCGACGGACGAGGTGACCGAGGCCGAGGCCTTCGCGCTCTACGAGTCGAACCGGCAGTGGGTCGACCCCGCGGCGATGTCACCGCGCGAGCGGGCGTTCTTCGACGACCTCGTCGCGCGCTTCGGGCGGGGGGTGTTCCTTGGTTGAGCGGCGGGAGTCCGCGCGGGTGATCGCGACGCTTGAGCGCGTCGACGCCGCGCTCTTCCGCGAGGCGGAGTGCTGGTTCGGCGGAGGCTCCGCCGTCGCGCTGCGCTGCGGCGAGCACCGCGTCTCGCGGGACGTCGACTTCCTGTGCGCGTCGCGCGAGGGCTACCGCAGACTGCGAGAGGTCGTACACACCCGCGGCGCCGCGGGCTTGTTCGACGCCGACGTGCAGGTCGTCAGGGAGGTGCGCGCTGATCGCTACGGCATCCGAACCGCGATCGAGGTCGACGGGGCGCCGATGAAGATCGAGATCGTGAGCGAGGGTCGGGTCGACGTCGCCGGCGTCGACGACGTCGCGTTGCCCGTCGCGCGCTTGAGCGACCTCGACCTGGTGGCGGAGAAGCTCCTCGCGAACGACGACCGCTTCCTCGACGACAGCGCGCTGGGACGGGATGTGATCGACCTGATCGCGCTGGAGCGCGCGCTTGGCGGGCTCCCTGAGGGAGCGTGGGAGAAGGCGCGCGTCGCGTACGGGGCCTCCGTCGACCGATCGTGGGAGCGGTCGCTGCGGCGCCTCGCGGCGGACCCAATGCGCCGCGCGAGGTGGTTCGACGCGATGGACGTGAGCGCCGACGCTCGCGCGTGGATCGAGGCGCGGGTCGCTCCCTTCGCGGTCACCGAGGGGTAGCGCCAGAGCGCGTCGCCACAACGACCCCAGCCCACGTTGACCCGCCCGCGCAGAGCGAGACACTCGGGTCGATGCGCTGGCGATTGCCGATAATCTGCCTCGGGGCCGTGCTCTCATGCGCGACCGAAAGCGCGTCGGCGCAACCCCGCGCCGTGGACGAGACGACGGAAATACTCCCCCGAACCGACTGGCACCCTCCGTCGTGGGCGCTCGGCGGGCTCGTCTGTACGGGGACCCTCATGGATCAGGCGCTCGCGGGGGGGCTCCTGCCGGAGCGACCGACGCGCGGGGCGTGGTCGAACGCGCCGATCCCCGCTGCGCGTCGAGCGCTCGCGTCGATGCGAGCGGACTTCACGGCGCGACCGTCACGAGCGGACCGCACGGAGTGGGCACGGTGGAGGCGACTCCGTGACGCGATGATCGCGTCGATCCGTCGCACGCGGCTCATCGCGGAGAGCGGCGACCGTAGAGCGACCCTCGAGGCGCTCGCGCTGCTGCGCGAGGCGAGCGAGGCCCTGCACCGAGACGCGGTGGAGATGCTGCGTCGAGCGGACGAGACCCCCCAGTGGTGTGGCTGGTTCTGGGGAGAGCTGCGACGGAACCCCGCCGTGCTGCGCCAGACGCTGGAGGAGATTCGTCGCACGCGCCGCGCCAACCTCCGCCGGCTCGGGCTCAACGAGACCTCGGCGTACGACCTCCGCGATGCGCTCCCTTCGCTCGAGAGGCTCTCACGATCCACCCTCGACCTCGTCGCGCGCCTGTCGGAGCACGATCGCGAAACGCCTTGACCGCGCCGCGTCGGACGAGCGCCGCTCCCCTACGCCGCGTCGAGCCCCACGAGCTTGCGCGACACCGCGTCGAGCCGCTCGGCCACCGCGGCGTCGCTGGCCTCGGGGTTCGGCGAGGTCATCGGCCAGCCGCCCTTGTTGAAGCTCTTGTCGCGGTACATCCCGAGCTGGCTGAAGTACTCGCCCGGGTGCCGCTCCACCTCGGGAGAGAGCAGCGCGTAGAGGGTGGTCTGCGCGCCCTCCCAGGGCTCGATCATCCCCGCCAGCCCGAGGAAGGGCCGGAGCAGGTAGTCCTGCATCCACACCGGCATCGAGGCCCGGATGAGGTTGGTGCGCACCCACCCGGGGTGCACGCTCACCGCGGTGATGCCCTTGTCCTTCACCCGCTTCGCGAGCGACCTCGCGTGCAGGAGGTTCGCGAGCTTCGACTGCGCGTAGGCCGCCCAGCCGTCATACGAGCGCCGCTCGAACATCAGGTCGTCGAAGTCGATGTGGCCCTCTCGCCCCTGCGCCACGTCGTGGTAGCAGCTCGACAGGATCACCACCCGCGACGGCGCCCCCTGCTCCAGCGCCGGGAGCAGCAGCTCCGTGAGCAGGTAGTGCCCGAGGTGGTTCGTGCCGAGCTGCGTCTCGAAGCCGTCGCGGGTGCGACCCTGCCCCGTGTTCATCACGCCCGCGTTGTTCACCAGCCCGTGCAGCGCGTCGTGCGCCTTCAGGAACGACTCGGCGAAGGCGCGCACCGACGAGAGGTCGGCGAGGTCGAGCGCCGCGACCTCGACCTTGCCCTTCGCGCCCGAGGCCTCGACGCGAGCCCTCTCGCGCTCGCCCTCGCTCGTGCGACGGCAGGCCAGCACCACGGTGGCTCCCTGCTTCGCGAGGGCCTCGACCGTCACCAGGCCGATGCCCGAGTTGCCGCCCGTGACCACGTAGGTCTTGCCGGTGAGGTCGCGGTCGAAGAGTTCCTTGGGACACATCAGGGGCTTCGCCATCGTCACGCTCCGTGTGCGCGGAGGGGTCCCTCGCCGCGCGCCGAGGTTCACACCAGGTCAGGCCGGGTGCGAGCGCGCCGTGGAGACGAGCACGTCGGTCTTGGCCCTGCGAAGCACGTGCTTCGACACGCTCCCGAGGAAGAGG
>JAEYZO010000908.1 GCA_023428035.1 Pseudomonadota bacterium
CCGTGACGACCTCGGGCCTGGCGAAGAGCTCCGGGCCGGGGATCTCGACCAGCGCGCCGTCGCGCAGGTAGCGGGCGGAGTTGCGGGCGGCCAGCACGACGCCGCGGGGCGACCAGGAGAACTTGTAACCGAAGGGGTTGTCGTTGGCCTCGGGCGCGGGGAGCCCGCCGCAGTACGAGCGGAACGAGGTCACCTCGCCGCCCTTGGCGCGCACCTGGTGGATCACGCGCATCGCGCTCATGTGGTCGATGCCCGGGTCGAGGCCGAGCTCGTTCAAGAGGGTGACGCCGGCCTCGCGGGCGGGGGCGTCGAGGGCGCGCATCGCGGGGGAGACGTACGAGGTGGTGACGAGGTGCTTCTTGCGCGCGATGCAGCGCTCGGCCACGGGGACGTGGTGGGTGTAGGGGAGCATCGAGACGACGACGTCGCTCTCGGCCACGAGGCGGTCGAGGGCCTCGCGGTCGTCGATCTCGAAGTGGATCGCGCGGCCTCGGGCGTGGCCGTTGCCGAGGGCCTTCGCGCGGTGGATCGACCGAGCGGCGACGGTGACGGTGTGCTCCGACGCGTCGAGGATGTGTCGGACGACGGGGCCCGCGACGAGGCCCGCTCCCAGTACGGTGACGTGTGCCATGGCGAGTGGGGCGTCTACGACGGTTCGCCCGCGCTGAGAAGGGGGGAGCGGCGGTATCAGGTGCGGTCGACGGCGAGGAGGGCGGTCCACTCGGCGTCGGTCCACACGCGCTCGCGGCAGTAGATGTGCGCGTAGCAGCCGGGGATGAGCACGCGGTCCCAGCGCTTGCCGTCAGAGGCTAGGAAGCACAGGTGGCCGTCGTGGTCGACGAAGCGGAGGTTGAAGAGGAACTCGTGCCACGTCGCGCCGTCGCCCGGCGCGGGCACCCTCACGGTCTGCGCCTCGTCGTTGAAGTTCAGCGCGATGATGACCTCCGGGCGCTCCCTCCCGCGGCCGTAGACCAGCACGCGCTCGCCCTCGTAGCGCCACATCGGGAACATCTCGCCGCCTCGCACCGCCGCGAGGCGGGCGCGGAGAAAGCCCATCGCGCGGTGCAGCCGTAGGAGCGGCGCGGCGGCCTCGGTCTGCGCCCAGTCGAGGGGGTTGAGCTCCCGGGGCAGGCCCGACTCCAGGCGCGTGCGGTCGTCCTCGGCGTACTCGCTCCCCATGTAGATCATCGGCACGCAGGGGTGCGTGAGGAGGGCGATGGTGGGCGGCTGCAGCCTCCACCACGGGCGCCCGCCGCGGTTGCTCAGCCGCTCGTCGTCGTGGTTGTCGAGGAAGACCACCGGGGGCTTGTCGCGCGTGAAGCCCTGCGCGCGGGGGTTGAGTCGGTGCTCCAGGCGCGCGAGGCCGCGGTCGTGCAGGGCGTCGTCGACGGCGTAGTAGAAGCCCTTGGCCCAGTGGGAGTTGAAGGCCGAGTCGCGCACCATCTCCCGCTCGTTCTCGTCGTTCGAGAAGTGCTCGGCGATGCGGTACGAGTCGTCTCCGCCGATGCGCCGCGCCGACTCCGCGAGGGCGCCGGCGCCGACGGACTGGTCCTTCCAACGGTAGAAGCCGAGGGTGTGGTCGAAGCGCATCCCGTCGACGCCGAGCTCGTTGAACCAGACGTCCATCACGTCGTCGGCGAAGCGCTGCGCGCCGGGCTTGAACCAGTCGAGGTCGACGCCGCCCCAGTCCTTGTCGCGGTAGGGCTCGCTGCCGGGGTTGGGGTCGGTGCCCGCGAAGTTCCCGAGGAGCGGGTTGTTCTCCGTCGCCGGGGGCCTCCGCGGGTCGTGCCGCGGGTCGTAGATGCGCGCGTAGGAGAAGCGCCGCGAGACCTGGTTGAAGACCGCGTCGATGATCACCGCGACGCCCTTCGCGTGGCAGGCCTCGACGAGCTCGCGGAACTCCGCGCGGGCGCCGTCTTCGCGGCGGGCGTAGCCGCGGTGCGGCGCGCAGAGGTGGCAGGCCGTGATGTAATTCCAGCGCACGCCGACCTGCCACGGGTCGGAGTAGTCGAACACGGGCATCAGCTCGATCGCGTTGACGCCGAGGTCGATGAGGTGCGGGAGCTTCGCGATGACGCCCGCGTAGGTGCCACGGACCATCCCAGGGACGACCGGGTCCTCGGCGGTGAAGTTGTAGACGTGGAGCTCGTAGATGAGCAGCTCCGAGAGGGGCGGGCGCGCGAAGGCGGCGGGCGGCGACTCCGCGCCGAGGGTGAGCACCGAGCGGAAGTCGCGGTGTACGTCTCGGGCGTAGGGGTCGCTGGTGACCCGGTTCCAGCGCTCGCCGGTGGAGCGCGAGCGCGCGTCGACGGAGAAGTCGTAGAAGACCCGCGGGCCCCTCGCGGTGGAGCGCGCGACCCAGTGCTCCCCGTCGTCGGAGAGCGTCGCGGGGATGACCGCGCTGCGCAGGCCCTCGCCGCGCACGGTCACGCCCTCGATCACTACGTCGCCGTAGGACGGCGCCCAGAGGACGAACGCGACGTCGCCGCCCCCCAGGTCCGTCGCGCCCCGCAGCAAGACACGCTGGCTCATGCGAGGGTGGAGTTTCGCGGGGGGCGCTACGTACGATCAAGCCCGATTGGAGGGGAGGGCGGTCACTACCGAGAGACGCAGCCGCAGACCGACATCCGTCCCGGGACGGTGGTGCGCCACTGGCCGTTCCACGCCGCGCGGGACGAGGCGCACACCTGCGGGCAGCGCTGGTTCGCGTGGCCCTGGTTCCAGATCGGGCCCGCGGGGATGTCACGCGCGACGGGGGCGACGGGCTGCACCGGGGCGGGGGCCACCACCGGGGGCGGCGGCGGGCGGAACCCACCGCGCACGGCGCACTCGCAGACCGACATCCGACCAGGGACGGTGGTGCGCCACTGGCCCGTCCACGAGCCGCGGGACGAGGCGCACACCTGCGGGCAGCGCTGGTTCGCGTGGCCCTGGTTCCAGATCGGGCCCGCGTTCACGTCGCGGGTGCCCGGGTTCGTCACCGGGGGCGGGGGCGGGGGCGGGCGCATCACGCGGAAGTTGCAGCTGCACACCGACGATCGCCCGGGCGCGGTGGTCGTCCAGTTGCCGCTCCACGAGCCGCCCGAGGAGCTGCACACCCGCGGGCACTGACGCGCGGCGTGGCGTTGGTTCCAGATGGGCCCCGCCTCGATGTCGCGCGCTTGAAACTGCGCCGACGCGGTGGCCGAGAGCATGAAACCGCTCAGCGTCAGCGCGCCCAGGGAGATCGTTCGTCGCGTGGTCATCAGGTCACCTCCGTCACGACGACGGGGCTCTCTCCCCGCCGCGCGTGGTCGGGTGTACGACGGCTCCGCCGCGCGGATTCACGGGAGGTTTCACCGCGCGCTCAGTCGAAGCCGATGACGAGACCTGGGTCACGCGTGACGACGACTCCGCGCCCCGCGTGGAGCACGAAGCCCGACTGACGCTGAGCGCCCGTCGAGACCGAGACCGCGACGTGACCGTCGATGAGGTCGAGGCCGACGAGGCGCCCGACGTTCGAGACGTAGGCCACGCCGTCGAGCAGCGAGAAGAGCGGGCCCGACAGCGCCGACGGGGGCGTGAAGCGGCCGCGGCGCCGCCCGTCGCCGAGCGCGAAGCCCTGCGCGGCGCCGTCGATCACCTGCCAGAACACCCCGTTCTCGATCGCGCCGCAGGTGTCGACGCGCGCGGGCGGAGAGGGCACCGTCCACAGGTCGGCGCCGGTCGAGAGCATGAACGCGCGCGGCGCGCCCGCGACGGAGCTCGTCGTGAACGCGGGCAGCACGGCGACGGGAGCGGTCACCGCGGGCGGGCACTCCCCCGCGCCGGGGATGGGCTTCTGCCACCGGGCCACGTTGGAGGTCGGCCCGCGCCGCGCGAGGCGCGTGCCCCCGCGGCCCGTCAGCGCGAGCAGCAGCTCCTGCCCCACCGCGGCGCGCGCGCCCACCGC
>JAEYZO010000910.1 GCA_023428035.1 Pseudomonadota bacterium
GTCCTGACGGTAGAAGGGCATGCGCTCGGCCTTGGCGAGGGCGATGCGGCCGTTCTCCTCGGCGGCGGAGCGTGCGCGGGTCGGGTCGGTCTCATTGCAGGCCCGCGCGGCGGTGTCGAAGAGCGCCGGGGGCGGCGTGCGCACCCGCTGCGGCGTCGAAGACGTCGGCGCCTGGAACATCATGTACAGCGCCACTGGGATGATCACCGCCGCCGCGATGAGGAGCACCGGCGAGACCTTCTCCTCCTTCGGGCCGGCCTTGTCGCCCTTCGCGGTGGAGCGCGCGCGGGTGCCGTCGGAGAGCACCATGCGCACCTGGCCGACGACGATGGAGTGGCCCCACGCGACCATCCCGCGGTCGAAGGGCTGCCCGTCGACGAGGGTGGGGGTGGTCACGCCGCGCGCGACGGCGACCCAGCAGCCGTCGGGGCGAGGCGAGAGCAGCAGGTGCTCGGCGGCGACCTCGGGGCGGTCGATCATCACCGTGCACTTGGCCGAGGTGCCCACCACCACCCGCTCGTCGGTGAGGGGGAAGTTCATGACGTTCCCGTCGGGGAGGTACACGTCGAGCTGCGGTGTGGGCATGGGGTGCGTTCGACCTCAGATCCCGTTGCCCGACGCGATGTTCACCGCGAAGGGCCCGAGAATGATCAACATGATGGTGCAGAAGATGAGCATGAGGGGGCCCATCATCAGCACGCCCGCGCGCGCGGCGCTCTCTTCGGCGGCCACGCTTCGGCGCATGCGGAGCATCGTGGCCTGGATCTGCAGCACCTCGGCGAGGGGGTTGCCCTTCTCCTCGGCCTGCACGACCGCCGACACGAAATCCCTCACGGCCTCGGTGGGCGCTCGGTCGGCGAAGGCGAGGAGGGCCTGCTTGCGGGTGCGGCCGATCTCGAGCTCCTGGAGGATGCGCAGGAGCTCTTCGTAGAGGGCGTCGGTCTTGTCGGCGGTCTTGTCGGTCACCTGCCGGAGCGCCCCAGGGAAGTCGAGGCCCGCGCTCATGGTGAGGGCCACGAGGTCGATGGCGTGGGGCAGGCCCCGGTTCACCTGCTTGAAGCGCCGCTCGATCTCCCCCGACACCTGCATGTGCGGGAGGATCGCGCCGAAGCCCACGAACATGAGGATGAAGATCCCGCCGATGTCGGCCAGGGCGTCGATGACCACCCCGGCGGCGAGCATCCCGACGGAGCCCAGGGCGCAGAGCGCGAGGTACTCGTCGGCGGTGAGCCCGAGGTACTCCCCCGCGTGGCGCAGCTCGGTGTTGATCCGCTCGCGGGTGTCGTCGAGGGGCAGCGGCGCGATGCGCTTGGCGAGCCAGCGCATGAAGGGCTCGATCGACGCGAAGAGCCCGCCCTCGTCGAGCGCGGCCTTTCGCTTGAGGCCCTTCACGCCGACGTCGGGCTGCAGGTCAGCGGGCGAGAGCGCGAGCTGATAGACGAAGAGGCCGAGGCCCAGCGTGAGCAGGCCGAAGGCCATGAACATCAGCAACTGGGTGGCGGGCGTGACCGTCGGCATCGCGACCCCCTCAGATGTCCACCGCGAGGATCTTCCGCGCGGCGAAGATGGCCGCGACCCAGAAGGCCACGGCGATGGTGACGATGATGTACCCGATCGCCGTCGAGGAGAGCGGTCGGAGCCACTGCGGGTCGAGCCAGTTGAGGATCCCCACGAGGATCGGCGGCACCACGCCCAGCACCCACGCCTGCGCCTTGCCCTCGGCGGTCTTGGTGCGCACCACGCCCTCGAGGCGGGCCATCTCGCGCAGCGTCGCCGCCGCGGTCTCGAGGATGCGCGGGAGGTCGCCGCCGGTCTGCCGGCCGATGAGCACGGTGCTGAGCGCGCCCGAGAAGGCCTGCGAGCCCACGCGCTGGGCCATGTTGAGGAGCGCCTGGTCGAGCGGGACGCCGAGCTGGTTCTCCTTCATGGTGAGCTCCAGCTCCTCGCGGATGGGCGAGCGCAGGAGCGTGGTGCAGGCCCCGAGGGCGTCGCCCAGCGACGGCGAGGCCTTGAGCGCGTTAGCGAGCGCGAGGAGGAAGGTGTCGAGCTGCGTCTCGATCTTCGACTGGCGCTTCGAGCGGGCGTCGATGAAGTAGATGCGCGGCGCGACTACCACGAGGGGGATGACGATGAGGGCCACCGGGGCGCCGGCCCCCTCGCCGGTGAAGACCACGGCGACGGGCTCGACGAGGAGCGCCGCGACGCAGAGGCCGAGCTGCCAGTTGGCGATGTACGCGCCGGTGGTGGTGTGGATGAAGAGCGCGCGGAGCTCGCCGTCGAGGAACTTGGAGTAGCGGTCGTAGAGCTTGCGGAGCGGGCTCTCGGCGTCGGTGAGGGTGACGTAGATCGAGACGGCGACGCCCGCGAAGAAGAGCAGCAGCGAGAGCCAGCCGGTGAGCGTCGTGGCCGGGGTGACGTTGTTCACAGGAAGTCCTTCCCCTGCACGAGGCCGTAGGCGATGAAGGCGTCGAGGAAGGAGGGGAGGTACCCCGTCGCGCGGTACTCGCCGAGGACCTTGCCGTCGTCGCCGGTGCCGCTGCGGTAGAACTCGAAGATCGGCCTGAGCTGCACCTCGAAGTTGTCGTCGAGGCCGATGACCTCGCTGATGGCGGTGACGCGCCGCGAGCCGTCGCTGAAGCGCGACTGCTGCACCACCACGTGCACGCTGTTGGCGATCTGCTCGCGGATCGCGCGGGCGGGCAGGTCGATGCCCGACATCAGCGCGAGCACCTCGAGGCGGTTGATGGCCTCGCGGGGGGAGTTGGCGTGGGTGGTGGTGAGCGAGCCGTCGTGGCCGGTGTTCATCGCCTGGAGCATGTCGAGGCACTCGCCTCCGCGGGTCTCTCCCACCACGATGCGGTCGGGGCGCATACGCAGGGCGTTCTTCACCAGGTCGCGGATGGTGTACTCGCCCTTGCCCTCCATGTTGGGGGGGCGCGACTCGAGGGAGACGACGTGCGGCTGGTCGAGCTGGAGCTCCGCGGCGTCTTCGATGGTGACGATGCGCTCGTCCTTCGGGATCGCGCTGGAGAGGATGTTCAGCAGGGTGGTCTTGCCGGAGCCGGTGCCGCCGGAGATGACGATGTTCTTCTTCGCGACCACCGTGCGCGTGAGGAAGCGCGCCATCTGCTCGGTGAGGGCGTTGTTCGCGATGAGGTCGTGCATCTTCAGCGGGACCTTCGCGAACTTGCGGATGGTGATGCAGGCGCCCTTGATGGCCAGGGGCTTGATGACGGCGTTGACGCGGGAGCCGTCTTTCAAACGCGCGTCGACGAGGGGGGTGCTCTCGTCGATGCGGCGGCCGAGGGGGGTGACGATGCGCTCGATGCAGGAGCGCACGGCCTCGTCGTCGGTGAAGCGCGCGTCGACGCGCACGAGCTTGCCCTTGCGCTCGACGAAGATGGTGTGCGGGTCGACGACCATGATCTCGGAGATGGTCGCGTCGGCGAGGTAGCGCTCTAGGGGGCCGAGGCCGAGGGCCTCGTCGGTGATCTCCTGGATGAGCTCGTCCTGGTTGGTGCCCGGCGGCAGGTCGGTCTGGACCTGCTGCATGATGCGACGGAGCGCGTCTCGCACGCGCGGTCGCATCATCGAGTCGGCCATCTTCGAGCGGTCGAGGGAGGCCAGGTCGAGGTGGTCGAGGAGCATCCGGTGCACGCGCCGTCGGAGCTCGACGGAGACGTGCAGGGTCCCGCTCGCGCTCGGCGTCGCGGCGGCGGCGTGCGACGGCACGGGCGGGGCGACGGTGCGCGCGCGGGGCTGCTGCTGCGCGTGCTGCGCGAG
>JAEYZO010000932.1 GCA_023428035.1 Pseudomonadota bacterium
CCGCCGTGGTCGAGGCCCTCGCGGCGAGCTCCGACCGACCCGTGGTGAGCCTCCGCCACGCGGCGCTGCTGGCCGAGCTCCGCGCGGGCCCGCCCGAGCGCTCGCGGGCGCTCTGCGACGAGCTCGCGAAGTCACGCGGCGCCTTCGTGCTCGCGCTCGACCCCGCGGCGCCCTGGTTCTCCGCGCGGGAGACGCCCGAGGAGATCCTCCTGGAGCTTCGCGCGACGCTCCAGTCCGGGGTCGCGCCGTGGGTGGGCGTCGCGACCGCGGAGGAGGCCCGACGTCTCGCCGAGGTCGAGCCCTGGATCGAGCGCGCCGCGCTGCGGGTGGAGCTCGACGAGCTCACCGGCGAGGCCCTCGCGTCGGTGGTCGACGCCCGCTCCGCGGCCCTGGCCCAGCGGCACGGCGTCGCTCTCGAAGAGGGAGCCGCGCGCCGCGCCCTCGCGCTCTCGGAGCGCTACCTCGGGGGGAGGGCCCAGCCCGACCGCGCGCTCGGCGTGGTCGACCTCGCCCTCGCGCGCTCGAAGCGCGAGGGGCACGCGACCTTGACCTCGGGCGTGGTCGCGTCGGTGGTGGCCGACGTCGCGGGGCTCCCCGCTTCGCGCGTGGCCGCGACGGACCGCGACCGGCTCCTCGCGCTGGAGTCGGAGCTCGGGCGCCGGGTGGTGGGCCACGCCGAGGCCATCGCGCGGGTGTCGCGGGTGATCCGCCGCAACGCCGTGGGCTTCCGCGGGGCGCGGCCGGTGGGGACCTTCCTCTTCCTCGGGCCCACGGGGGTCGGGAAGACCGAGACCGCCAAGGCCCTCGCCGAGGCGCTCTTCCCCGGGTCCGCGCCGATGACCCGCTTCGACATGGCTGAGTTCAGCGAGCCCCACGCCGTCGCTCGGCTCGTGGGCGCGCCTCCCGGCTACGTGGGCTACGCCGACGGGGGGCAGCTCACCGAGGCGGTGCGCCGGCGGCCCTACCAGCTCCTGCTCCTCGACGAGATCGAGAAGGCCCACCGCGACGTGATCGAGGCCCTGCTGGGCCTCCTCGACGAGGCGCGGCTCACCGACGCGCGCGGCCGCACGACGGACTTTCGCAACACCGTCGTGGTGATGACCTCGAACCTCGGCGCCGAGCTGTACGCCCCCTCGGCCCGAGCGCGCGCCATCGGCTTCGGCCCGAGCGCCGACCCGGCGGAGCTCGTCGACGGGGCGAGGGTGCTCGACGCGGCCCGCGCGGCGCTGCCCCCCGAGGTGTGGAACCGCATCGACGAGCCCCTGGTCTTCGGCGCCCTCGCGCGCGTCGAGGTGGCCGAGGTCGCCCGGCGGATGCTCGCCGACAGCGCCGCGAAGCTAGAGGCCGAGCAGGGCGTGGCCGTCGAGGTGCGCGACGCGGTGGTCGACCTCCTCCTCGCGAGCGGCGGGTGGGAGCCCTCGCTCGGGGCGCGCCCCATGCGCCGCGCGGTGGCCCGCTGCGTCGAGGCCCCGCTGGCCGACGCCGTGCTTCGGGGCGAGCTCCGTCGCGGAGACCGGGTGCGCCTCGGCGTGGCCGACGGGGCGCTCCACATCGAGCGTTGATCGCGCGCGCGGCGCTTGATCCCGTAGGGCTGTGGGGGCATGGTCGCGCGTCGCATGAGCGAGGGTGACGACGAGCGGCCGGAGTTCGACCTGCCGAGGCGCTTCGGGCGCTACGTGCTGTTCGACCACATCGGCCGCGGGGGCATGGCCGAGATCTACCTCGCGCGCGGCACGACGCAGATGGGGGCCTCGCGCCTCGCGGTGGTCAAGCTGGTGCTCAACCGCTTCGCCCAGGACCCGGCCTTCGCCACGATGCTGGTGAGCGAGGCCAAGCTCGCCGCGCGGCTGTCGCACCGGAACGTGGTGCAGACCTTCGACCTCGGGCGCGAAGAAGAGCGGCTCTATATCGCCATGGAGTACGTCGAGGGCTACGACCTCACGAAGCTCCTGCGGCGGCTGGCGGCGAAGAAGATCGGCCTGCCCGCGGAGTACGGCTTCCTCGTGGCGATGGAGACCCTGCGCGCGCTCGACTACGCGCACCGGTGCTCCGACGAGCAGGGCAACGCCCTGGGGATCGTGCACAGAGACGTCTCGCCCTCGAACGTGCTGATCTCCCTCGAGGGCGAGGTGAAGCTCTGCGACTTCGGCATCGCCCGCGCGGTGATGGACCTCACCGAGCTCCCCGAGGGCGCGCTCGAGGGCAAGGCGGCGTACATGTCCCCCGAGCAGGCGAGGGGAGAGCGCATCGACGCCCGCGCCGACGTCTTCTCCGCGGCGATCATCCTGTGGGAGCTCCTCGCGGGCCGGAGGATGTACCGCGCCCGCGAGGGCAAAGACGCCCTCACCCTCGCGCGCGAGGGCGCCGTGCCCCCGCTGCCCGACCGGGGCCTGCCCGAGCACGCGAAGCTCGAGGCCATCGTGATGAAGGGCCTCGCCCCCGACCGCGAGCGCCGCTACGCCACCGCGGGGCAGATGCTCCGCGACCTCGAAGACTACGCCCTCAAGGCACGGATGATGGCCTCGCCCATCCGCTTCGGGAGCTTCCTCTCGGAGCAGTTCGAGCACGAGATCGTCTCCGAGCGCCGCGCGCGCGAGCAGGCCGCCCTCTCGGTGGTGGCCCCGGTCCCCGTCGAGGTGATCCCCGACCTCGCGCGCGACGAAGACGCCCTCGTGGCGCCGCCGCAGGTGTCGTCGCTGCCCGCGGCGAACCCGCGGCGCTCGCCCACCCCGCCTCCTCCGCCCCCCGCGTCGCCGTCGTACGTCCCCGACGGCTCGGTGCCCACC
>JAEYZO010000101.1 GCA_023428035.1 Pseudomonadota bacterium
TCTCTTCACACACCGATGGCACCCATGAAGCACCCGCGCACCCGCACCGTGGCCGCCGTGATCGCGGCCCTGGCACTCACCCACTGCGGCGACTCCGGCGGCTCGACCGCCGACGCCGGGATGAACAACAACTGCACCACCACCGGCGGCATGGCCACGGGCTCGTGGCGCGCGGTGAACACCGGCACCACCGACCAGCTCCTCTCGGTGTGGGGCACCGGCGCCGACAACATCTTCGTCGTCGGCGAGGGGGTCATCCGCCGCTTCAACGGCACGGCCTGGGTCGCGGGGCCCGAGTTCGAGCTGGTGAGCGAGATGGGCAAGCGCGTCGAGCGCTTCGTCTCCGTCGGCGGCTTCGACATGGCCTCGACCTTCGTGACCACCGCGACGATCCCCGAGTCGGGCTCCGCCGACCCCGGCGAGGGCCGTGTCTATCGCCTCAACGGGACCACCCCCACGCGCACCGCCGCGGGCCTCGGCTCGAACGAGCTGCGCTACGTCTCGGGCGTCGCGGCCAACGACGTCTGGGCCGTGGGCGGCGACCAGGCCTGGCACTGGGACGGCACCCGCTGGATGAACCAGTCGTCGGGCATCGAGCCCAACAGCGACCTGCAGTCCGTGTGGATGGCCGCGAGCGACGACGTCTGGGTCGCGGGCGCGAGGGTCTACCGCTGGAACGGCACGGCCTGGGCGGCGCAGGCCCTCCCCGGCGGGGCGTCGTACTTCGGCGTGTGGGGCAGCGCGCCCAACGACGTCTGGCTCGTGGGCAACAGCGCCGCGCAGCGCTGGGACGGGAGCGCCTTCACCCGGGTGCTCACGGGCACCACCGCCCGCCTGCGCGCGGTGCGCGGCTCCGCCGCCGACGACGTCTGGGCCGTGGGCGACATGGGCACCACCGTGCACTGGAACGGCTCGGCCTGGGCCCAGGTCAGCTCCAACACCATGGCCAACCTCGTCTCGCTCTGGTCGTCGAGCGCGACGGACTACTGGGCCGTGGGCGACAACGGCACCGCGATCCGCTTCGAGGGCTCCGCGGGAGGCGGCGGGGGGATGCCCTGCACCAACCCCATGCCCGGCAACTTCGGCGACGGCCGCGGGCTGCGCCTCGTCGCGTCGCAGGCCACGGTGTGCACCCCCAAGGCCGACGGCAGCGCCGTGTGCTGGGGCGCCAACAACAACGGGATGATCGGCGACGGCACCCGCACCACCCGCGGAGAGCCCGCGGCGGTCACGGGCCTCACCGACATCGTCGACATCGCCGTGGGGCGCTTTCACGGCTGCGCCGCGAGACGCGACGGGGCGGTGTTCTGCTGGGGCACCGGCCGCTCGGGGCAGCTCGGCAACGGGATGACCAACGACTCGAACACCCCCGTGCAGGTGCTGAACATCAACGACGCCTTCGCGGTGGCCGTGGGCGACCAGCACTCCTGCGCGCTGCGCCGCGGCGGCGGGGCGTCGTGCTGGGGCGCCAACATGGAGGGGCAGATCGGCGACGGCTCCAACGCCAACCGCCCCTTCGCGGTGACCGTGTCGGGCCCGACGGACCTCACCAACATCGACGCCGCGCCGAACCACACCTGCGCCCTGCGAGGCAACGGCGGCGTGGTGTGCTGGGGCCGCAACGCCCAGGGTCAGCTCGGCAACGGCGCGACCACCAACAGCGCCTCGCCGGTGAACGCCACGGGGGTCGCCGACGCGGTGTCGGTCTCGACCGGGCTCGGGCACACCTGCGCGGTGCGCCAGTCGGGCGCCGTGCTCTGCTGGGGCAACAACGCCAACGGGCAGGTGGGAGACAACAGCACCACGCAGCGCGAGGCCCCCACCGCGGTGGCGGGGATCACCGGCGCGGTGTCGGTCTCCGCGGGGGGGAGCCACACCTGCGCGGCGCTGCGCGACGGGAGCGCGCGCTGCTGGGGCGGCAACAGCGCCGGGCAGCTCGGGAACGGGAACACCACCCAGAGCCTCGCGCCGGTGACGCCCTCTGGGCTGACCGAGGTGATCCAGGTGGCGGCGGGCTTCGACTACACCTGCGCGCTGCGGGGCAACGGCCAGGTGCTGTGCTGGGGATCGAACATGAACGGCCAGCTCGGCCGCGGGACCATCAACGCCGGCGGAGACGCCAACCGCACCCCCGCCCCCGCGCTCAACCTCCCCTGATTCGCCCCGCTCTACGGCCTCGTCGCACACGGCCGCGCGGCGGGGAGACATTTCCTCTCCGACTCGGCGCTCGCTTGGGTATCCTCGCGGCCCTCTGATGGCTTCGGCGCGGCGGGAGCCGCGGGTCACCGAGGCCGACACCGAGTGCCCCGCGCGGTGGCGCACGCGCGCGCGGGACACCACCGCCCACGAGAGCCCGCGATGAGCACCGACCGCGAAGAGAGCCTCCGCACCGCGCTGTCTGACCTCGAACGTGACCCGGCCCTCGAGGCCGCGTGGGTCGCCGCGGAGGACGCCGCGCGGGGGCTCGACCGACCCGACGAGGTCGCGGAGCGCTACCGCTCGGCCCTCGCGGTGGAGATGCCCTCTGAAGTCGCCGCGCGGGTGGGCCAGAGGGCCGTCGCGTGGCACGACGAGTGGTCGGGGGAGCCCGAGGCGCTCGAGGCCCTGCTGCGGGCTGTGCTCCTGCGGGCGCCCGACGCGGACTGGGCCTTCCAGCGGCTGTCGATGCTGCTCACCGTGGGCGCGCGCTGGGGCGAGCTGCTCTCGCTCTACGACTCGGCCATCGAGTCGCTGCCCGACGACGACCGCGAGCGCCGGAGGCTGCTGCTCGACGAGGCCGCCAACGTCGCGAAGAACTTCACCGACCAGCCCGAGCGCGCGATCCGCTACCTCGAGCTGCAGTTCGCGATGGACCACGGCGACGCCCAGGTCGCCCGCGCCCTGGAGAGGCTCTACGAGCGCCACGGGCGCTACGGCGACCTGGTGTCTCTCTGGACGAAGCGCCTGCCGTACCTCTCCGCCGACGCGGCGCACGCCGCTCGGGCCCGCGTGGCGACGCTCTGGCTCGACCCGCTGGGCGAGCCCGCCGAGGCGCTGCGCTCGACCGAAGAG
>JAEYZO010000117.1 GCA_023428035.1 Pseudomonadota bacterium
GGCGCCGCCGGCCTCGACGAGGCGGAGCCAGCGCTCGATGCCGCCGTGGTCTTCGGGGCCCGTGCCGTCTTGATCGAGCAGGCGCTGGCGCCAGCGGCGGCGGTCGGCGGGGTCGGGCATCAGCGAGATGAGCGCCGCGTCCTTCAGGGGGATCGAGCGCTGGTAGTAGAAGCGGTTGAGGGCCCACACGCGGAGCTGCGCGGGGTTGAGCTGGCCCTCGTTCATGCGCTGATGAAAGGGGTGCTTGTCGTGGTACTTGCGCGCGCCGACGTCCTTCAAGCGCGCGACGAAGTCCTCCCAGGGGAGCGCGTCGGTCATGGTGCGGCGCAGGGTACGACCGCGGGGCGCGAGGGGGAGCACTTTCCCTTCGACCGCTTCCGCCGTAGGCTCCCGAGCCTCGACCTTCGTCCCCCTCATCTCTCCCACGGAGACCTCACCGATGAAGACCCAGCGCGAGCGCCGCGACGACCGCAAGACCCCCCGCACCGAGACCGCCCCCCGCGCCGCCACCCCCTGGCAGCGCCCCGACTTCGTCGAGCTCTCGGCCTGCGCCGAGATCGGCGCCTACGCCTTTCACACCCGGTGACCTCGAGGCCGTCGCGCCGGTAAACCTCTCTCGCGATGCAGGTCCTCATCCTGGGCTCCGGCGCCGGCGGCGGCCTCCCGCAGTGGAACTGCGGCTGCCCCCAGTGCCTCGCCGCGCGCGCGGGGCGACCCTCGGTCTCTCCCCGCACCCAGTCGTCCATCGCGGTCTCCGCCGACGGTGAGCGCTGGGCGCTCTTCAACTGCTCCCCCGACGTGCGCGCGCAGCTCGCGGCCACGCCCGAACTGCACCCCCGCTCGCTCCGAGACGCCACGGTGCGCGCGGTGGCCCTCTCGAACGCCGACATCGACCACGCCGCTGGGCTGCTGGTGTTGCGTGAGGGCGGCGCCCCGCCCGTGTACTGCACGCCCCGAGTGCGACGCGCGCTCACCGAGGGGCTGCGGGTGCTCCCCGCGCTCGCGGCCTACGGAGAGGTCGCCGTGCGCGAGGTCACTCCCGGCGAGTGGGTCACGCTCCGCGACAAGGCCAACGAGGACCTGGGGCTGCGCGCGCGGGCCTTCACCGTGGCGAGCAAGCCCCCGCCGTACCTCGCGCCGCTGCTCAGCGCCGACGAGGCCGCGGACCTCCACGCGGGCGACACCGTCGGCTGGTGCGTCTCCGCGGGAGAGGGGCACCCCTCGCTGGTGTACGTGCCCGGGGTGAAGGTGCTCGACGAGGTGTTGCGCGCGGAGCTCGCGGCGGCGTCGCTGGTGCTCATCGACGGCACCTGCTTCACCGACGACGAGATGGTGGAGCTCGGCGCGTCGACGAAGACCGCGCAGGCGATGGGCCACGCGCCGATCACCGGCGACGGGGGGACGCTGGACTTCCTGAGGGGCATCGAGGGCCCGCGCCGGGTGCTTGTGCACCTCAACAACACGAACCCCGTGCTCGACGAGGCGAGCGGCGCCTACCGCGTGGTGCGCGACGCCGGCGTCGAGGTCGCGCGCGCCGGCGCCCGCTTCACCGGGTAGCGCTTCGGTCAGTTCAAGACGCCGCTCGGGGGCTTCGCCGCGGGGGGGGCGGGCGGCGGAGTGGGGAGCTCGTCGTCGTCGCCGGGAGGGGTCTCGCCGTCGGCCAGGGCGCGGGCGCGCGTCGCGTTGCGCTCGTACTCGTCGCGGCGCTTGCCGTCGGTCTCTCGCTCCGCCGCGCGATCCCAGAAGCGGGCCGCGTCTCGCCACGCGCTCGATCGAGACGCGTCGTCGCGGGCCTCGCCCGCCTTCTGCTCGGCGAGCTGCGCCTTCGCGACCATCGGGTTTCGTCCACCAAAGCCCATCGTGTTGCTCCTTCGGCGAGAGGGTCTAACCCACATCGCTCGCGAACGCTCCCCTTCGACAGACATAGCCTGTCAGCGGGGCGCGAACGCCGCCGCGGCGCGGTCACGCCGCGTGGCTACACCCGGCCGAAGACCTTCTTGCGCGCTTCGAGGAGCGCGTCGACCATCGGCTTCGGCAGGGGGTGGGGCCCGCCCCAGGGGGCCGCGTGCGACGCGACGGTCGCGAGGTGCTCGACGAGCTCCAGCCGGCAGTACGCCTGGTCGACGTCGTCGCCCCACGCGAAGACCCCGTTGCCCGACACGATCACCGCGTCGTGCTTCGCCATGAAGGCCTCGAGGGCCGTCACCGCGTCGGGGCCCGGCGCCGTGAGCGGCACCAGCGGCACCTTCTCGCCCAGCGACACCACCGACTCGGGCAGGAAGCACCGCAGCTCGCGCCCGCTCACCCCGAGCGCCGTCGCGTAGGGAGGGTGCGCGTGCACCACGGCCTTCACGTCGGCGCGCGCGCGGTACACCGCGAGGTGGATCGCGTACTCGCTGAAGGGCCTGCCTCGACCCGACACCTGCTTGCCCTTCGCGTCGGTGACGCAGAGCTCCTGCGGGGTGATCCGTGATTTGTGCGTCGCCGTCGGCGTGCAGAGGAAGCGGTTGGGCCCGACCCGCGCCGACGCGTTGCCGTCGTGGTTGGCCACCCACCCCCGCTCGGCCATCAGCCCGCAGGCCCGCGCGATCTCGTCGCGCACCCTCGACTCGCTCACGGCTCCTCGGCGTGGTCGACGACGCCCACGATGACGTCTTGGATGGCCAGCTTGTCCTTCGCAGAGAGCCCGAAGACCTGCCGCGCGCCGTTGCCCTCGGCGTTGATGAGCACGGTGTCGCCCACGCCCGCCTGCGCGCGGTCGACCGCGATGAAGACCTCTCCCGTAGGAGAGCCCTGCGTGTCGACGGGCTCGCACAGGAGGATCGTCTGCGCGTCGTAGCTCTGGTGGTGCACCGACGCGACGACGGTGCCGACGACCCTCGCGAGCTTCACCGCGCGCCTCCGTCGTCGCGGCCCCGCACGAAGCCCGCGCCGTCAGGGCGGTGGGCCTCGTCGACCAGGCCCACGATGGCCGCGTCGACGGGGACGAAGCTCTCCTCCAGCGCCAGCGCGGCCTCGCGCGCCCCCACGAGGAAGACCACCTCGCCGGGCCCGGCGCTCACCGTGTCGGCGGCGACCAGGGGCGCTCCCGTGGGCTTTCCCGCGGGGTCGACGGGCTCGACCACGAGCAGGCGCACGCCGTCGAGGCCGGGGGCCTTCTGCGTGGCGACGCAGGTTCCGATCACCCGACCGAGGTACATCGCGCGGGTTTATAG
>JAEYZO010000153.1 GCA_023428035.1 Pseudomonadota bacterium
GCGCCGTGCTGGGCAGCGCCGACAGCGCCCCCTGCGCGCCCGTCGCCACCGCGCGCTGCACCCTCTCTGGAACCCCCTGCTCGCTGCACCCCGCCCCAACCGTCAAGGCCAGCACCGCCGTCATCCCCGCCGCGCGCGTCGTGAGCATCGCCATGGTCGACTCCGATCGAGAGGGTTCAGAAGCGAAGCGCGGGCGCGGGCCGATGTTCAGGGCGCGCCAAAGTGGATCGCCGAAGCTACCGGCGAGCGGGGCATTCTGCCAACGGGACCTCCGCACTTCAGTGGGGGGATGTAGGTGCGGCCCCGCGGCCCGAGGGTTCCGCCGGGCATGACCCATCGGGTAGGGTGCGCGCCGTCTATGCAGACCCCCTCCCGCGGCCGCGCGCTCGCGCTCCTGGCGCTGGTGGCCGCGTCCATGGTGGCGCTCGAGGTGCTCGTCACGCGCGTGCTCTCGGTGCTGACCTGGTACGGCCTCGCCTTCGTCGCGCTCTCCCTCGCGATGCTGGGATTGACCCGCGGCGGGCTCGTCGCCGCCCGCGCCCAGCGCGACGGTCTCCCGCTGGGGCCCTGGCTCGCCGCGCGGCTGGTGTCGCTCTCCCTCGGCGTGCTCTGCGCGACCGCGGTGCTGGTGAGCGTGCCCCTGGGCTTCGCGCTCAACGCCACGGCGCTGGTCTCGATGGTGGTGGTCTCGGCGGCCATCGCGTGGCCCATGGTCGAGGGCGGCGCGGTCATCGCGCGCTTGATGGCCGAGTCCACCGTACCCCTCCCGCTGCTCTACGGCGTCGACCTCGCCGCCGCCGCGGGGGGCGCGCTCCTGCCGCTCGCGATGCTCGGTCCCTTCTCTGGCCCCGGCGCGCTCGTCGCCCTCTCCGCGGCGCTCGCGCTCGCCTCCTTCGCGCTCGACGCCGACGGGGCGGTGAAGCGCAGGGCCGGCGCGCTCGCGCTGGCGTCGGTCGCCCTCGTCGCGCTCACCGAGCTCACCTCTCACGGGCTGGTGATCCGTTACCCCAAGGGCCTCCCCCGCGACGAGCGCGAGGTCACCCTCTTCGAGCGGTGGAACGCCCTCTCCTACGTGCGCGTCCCTGACTACCGCACGGTGGGCAACAACTTCATGTGGTCGCCCTCGCCCGCGACCCCGCCGGGCACGCTCACCGCGGCCAACGCCGTGATCGACGGCGAGGCCGCGACGCCGGTGTACGCCTACCGACGTCCCGAGCACCTGAACGTCTTGCGCTTCGACGCGACGGCGACGGCCCACGCGCTGCGCCCGCACGGCACCGCCTGCGTGATCGGAGTCGGCGGAGGCCGCGACCTCATCATCGCCCTCGCCGCGGGCCACGAGAGGGTGGTGGGCGTCGAGATCAACCCCTCGATGGTCGCGATGCTCCGCGCCGTCTCGCGGCGCACCCCCATCCTCGACGACCGCCGAGCGGTGGTGGTGGTGGGTGACGGACGCGCTGTCTACGCCCGCGCCCCCATGCAGTGCTCGGTGCTGCAGGCCTCGCTGGTCGACACCTGGGCCGCGACGGGGGCGGGGGCCTTCGCGCACACCGAGTCGACGCTCTACACCCGCGAGGCGTGGGGGGTGTTCCTGCGGCGGGTCGAGCCCTCGGGGGTGCTGACGTTCTCGCGCTGGTACGACCCCGAGCGGGTGAGCGAGACCGCGCGGCTCGTGTCGCTGGCCGTGGCTTCTCTCCTCGACCGCGGCGTGGCGAACCCCGAGCGGCACGTCGCGCTCATCGCCGCGGGCACCGTGGCCACCATCCTCGTCAGCCCCGAGCCCTTCTACGACCAGGACCGCGAGAACCTCCGCGCCCACGTCACGCGGATGCGCTACCGCTGGCTCATCGAGCCGGGGCGCGCCCCCGACGACCCCTTGCTCGCGCGCATCCTCCGCGCGCGCTCCCACGACGCGCTCGCGCGGGCCGGCGTGGAGCAGGGCCTCGACACCTCGGCGCCCACCGACGATCGGCCCTTCTTCTTCCAGCTCCTGCGGCCGAGCGCGTGGCTCCACCCGGTCGAGGCGCTGCGCACGGCGCGCTACTCCGCGGGGGTGCTCGCCGGGAACGCCACGGCGATGTTCGAGCTGCTCCTCACCTTCATCGCGGTGGCCGCGGTGGGCGCGGCGCTCCTGGGCGGGACCCTCGTCGACGCGGCGCGGGGCCGCTCGAAGGCGCTGCCGAGCCTGCGCGCGGGGGCCTACTTCGCGGCGCTGGGGGCGGGCTTCATGGCCGTGGAGCTCGGGCTCGTGCAACGGATGCACGTCGTGCTCGGGCACCCGAGCTACGCGCTGGTGGTGGTGCTCGCGGGCCTGCTGGTGTCGACCGGGGTGGGGAGCGCGCTGTCTCCGAGGGTGCTGCGTACGCGAGGCGCGGTGCGGGTGGCGGCGCTGGCGACGGCGGGTCTTCTCGCGGCGCTGCCGTGGGTGGTGATCGCGCCGCTGGCGAGGGCGACGGTCGACGCCTCCTTCGCGGTGAGGGCCGCGTGGACGGGGGGCACCGCGGCGCTGGTGGGGCTCGCGCTGGGGATGTTCTTCCCCTCGGGGGTGCGGTGGCTGTCTCGGGAGGACGCCGCGCCGCTCGCGCTCGCGCTCAACGGCGCGACCAGCGTGCTCGGGTCGGTCATCGCGCTCACGGTCTCGGTGTGGTTCGGCATCCCGTGGACCTTCGTGGCCGCCGCGGTCTGCTACCTGGTGGTGGCGTGGGCCTCGCCGCCGTCGTGGCCTGACGCGGGCTGAGCGGACGATGAACGCCCGCCTACGCCGCGCTACGCGTCGGGCAGGATGATCCGTCGCACGGACTGATTGAGCCGCGCGAGCTCCGCGGCGTTGTGTTTGAGCAGCGGATGACCCCACGTCGTCGCCGTGCCGTCGACGCAGTCTTTGTGAAGGAGCGCGCCGATGGTCTCGAACGATCCGAGCTCGCGACGGAGGTCTTCGGGCTCGCTCCAACATCCGACCACGAACACACGGTCCGCGATGGCGGGGTCGACGTCGCCGAGGACCTGCGCTCGGCGGTCCTCCTCCTCGTCGAAGTCGACCATGAGTACGACGTACTGAAGGGGGCGCTTTCGAAGCTGCGGCGCGATCTCGCGGGCGAACTTGTCGCGCACGCGGGGCCAACCACCCGCGGCTGGCATCACGGTCATCGCGCGCTGCGCGACCCCGACGCCTCGCTCGAAGCCGTTCGCGATCGATTGGTTCGCAGAGTCCTCGGGGAAGACGAAGACGTGGGGCTTGTACTTGTCCCCCATCGGCTACTCGAGCTCGCCGAGGAGGAGCGCGTCGATCAGGTCGTCAGAGTCGCGAGGGATGTCCTCGACGCGGCGGATCTGCGTCGGCTCCAGATGGGTCCGCCGAGAGAGCAGGAACGTGTTCTCGGGCGAGAACGCGCGGATCGCCTCGGGGTGGTGCGAGGTCATCACGAACTGACCCGTCGCGCCGAAGCCGCGCCGGAGCGCCATCACGAACTGCCGCACCTCAGGGATCGACAGGTGAGACTCTGGCTCGTCCCAGAAGCAGAAGAGGGGCCCGAGCGCGCGGGTCGAGGCGAGCACCAACGCGCCCGCGAAGAGGCACTTCTCCCCGTCGGAGAGGTCCGTGAACGCGAGGGGCAGGCTGGCGCCCTCGGACTCGAAGAGGACGCTGAGGCTGCGCGAGTCCTTTCCGGTGGACGGGTTCGTGATGCTCTTGAGGTCGGGCATCGGGCCGCGGAGGTGCTCGACGATCGACGAGTACGCCTCGGGCGAGTGAGCGACCAGCCCGGTGAACCACTCCCCGAAGGTCGTGAGCGATCGATCAGGTTCCATAGACGCCCCCGTCGACTCGCCGGTCATACGACCAGGCTCTGGCGCGAGGATGAGCATCCGAGAGAGCCACCGCTTGAACACCGCGATCGGGTCTGTGTCGTCGCGCTCCTGCACGATCGGGAGCGCGACCTGATGCCAGTCGAGCAGGAAGCGCGCTTGACCCTTGTCCGGCCCGAGCGTGACCTGCGAGCGATCGCGGCTGTACTGCGGCACCCCGTCGCAGCGGAGTTGCTCCTCCATGACCCGCGGCTCCTTGAACCCCGCGGGGAACTCAAACGCGAGGACGTACCCGTAGGCGTGCCCGCCGAGCTCGACCTCGAGCTCGAAGCGCATCGGCGAGTCGGCGCGCCCGCGGCTGAAGTCCTTCAGTTGGACGAGCGTCCCGACCCGGTTCGTCCCTCGGCCGACCCTCTGGAGGACCTCGATCGCGCGACTCACGGTGGACTTTCCAGAGCCGTTCCTTCCCAGGAGGAGCGCTGAAGTCAGCGGCGCGATCGGGAGCTCGAAGTTCTCAAGGCAACGGAAATTGTGGACGTAGCAGCGCTTGATCATCGTGGCGTCTGCGCGAACCCATAGGACGTCGTTGAGCGTCCGCGCGCCGGGCGCCGAGTGTACCAGAGGGGTCAGAGGTATCGGTCGGCTCCGCGAACGCAGCGCCGCGCCGTGGCGCCCACTCTCCCACTGCCCGCGTCACGAGCCTCGCCGCCCTCGTGGCCCACCCCGACGGGGGAGTGAGCGCGCGCGACGGGCCCTCCGCTGGTCCCGCCAGGGCTCCCACCCTGCCCGCGAGCGAAGACTATAAACGAACTACGACTAAAGTCGTCGCTGGAGCGAAGATTGTAAACCAATCAGCGATAAAGTCGTCGTTGCGACTGAACCGGTTTGCTCCCGGGACGACTCCAGCGGTCGTGGGAGTGACCCGCTTCGCTCCGCTCGCGCCCTCACTCTCACCGCGAGTGAACGGGGTCGCTCCCGCGACGGCGTTCTGCCCGTCGCGCGCTGCGGGTACAGTCCCGCCCGCGATGGAAGACCTCTTCAACCCGACCCCCGAACACCTCGCCCTCCGCCAGTCGCTGCGACGCTTCGCCGAGACCGAGGTCGAGGCCCAGGCCCTCGAGCACGACCGCGACGAGCGCTTCAACCTCCCGCTCTTCAAGAAGCTCGGCGAGCTCGGCCTCCTCGGGCTCACGGCCCCCGTCGAGCACGGCGGCGCGGGCATGGACGCCTCCGCCGTCGCCCTCGCGCACGAGGAGCTCTCCGCGGTCGACCCGGGCTTCACGCTCTCGTACCTCGCGCACGCGCTGCTCTTCGTGAACAACCTCGCGGTCAACGGGAGCGAGGCGCAGAAGGCGAAGTACCTCCCCGACGCGTGCTCCGGCGCGAAGATCGGCGGGATGTGCATGAGCGAGCCCGGCGCCGGCACCGACGTGCTGGGCATGGGCACCCGCGCCGTGCGTCGGGGTGATCGCTACGTGCTCAACGGCGCGAAGATGTGGATCACCAACGGCGCCGTGAGCGACACCGAGCTCGGGGATGTCTTCCTCGTGTACGCGAGGGTCGAGGGGGCGCCGCGCAACAAGCTCTCGATGTTCATCGTCGAGAAGGGCTTCAAGGGCTTCGCCCTCGGGCAGAAGCTCAAGGACAAGCTCGGGATGCGGGCCTCGACCACCGCGGAGCTGGTCTTCGACGACTGCGAGGTGCCCGTCGAGAACCGCGTCGGCGAGGAGGGCGACGCGACGATCCACATGATGCGCAACCTCGAGATCGAGCGCATGGGCCTCGCGGCGATGTCGCTGGGCATCGCGCGCCGCTGCGTCGAGGAGATGAACCGCTACGCCTCGCAGCGGAGGTCCTTCGGCCAGCCCCTGCGCGACTTCGGGCAGATCCAGCGGCACATCGCGGAGTCCTACGCCGAGTACCTCGCGGGGCGCTGCTACACCTACCACGCGGCCTCGAAGCTCTCCCTCGACGCGACGGGGCAGCGCCTCGACTCCGACGGCGTGAAGCTCTACTGCGCCACGATGGCGAAGAACGTCGCCGACCGGGCCATCCAGGTGATGGGCGGCTACGGCTACGTGGGCGAGTACAGGGTCGAGCGGCTCTGGCGCGACGCGAAGCTCCTCGAGATCGGCGGAGGAACCCTCGAGGCGCACCAGAAGAACATGACCCGCGAGCTCGCGCGCATCGACCGCATCCCCTGAGGGGCTACGGGCACTCGCAGCTCGCGTCGCGGCATCCCGTGAGCCTGACTCGCAGCGTGTAGGCGCCCTCGTCGTCGAAGGCCGTCGAGCCGTCGACCACGAGCATCAGCCACCCGTCGCGCGTCGCGGTGTAGGAGTGCGAGCTCCCGTTCGAGACGTGGTCCCGGCACCAGCGGTCGCCGTTGCGGCACGGGACAGTCCCGCAGTCGGTGCCCTGGTACATCTTCAAGGTCACCGACCACGACGAGGAGAAGCAGCCGCTGCCGCGGGTGACGGTGGCGGTGACGACCTCCCCGGAGCGCGCCCAGATTCGGTACGCGTGGTCGTAGCCCGCGTCCCACGAGCAGTCGTCGAAGCGGTTGCGCGCGTCGCAGGTGGTCGCGCTCGCGGTGTAGCCCGCCATGCCCGCCGCCGTGCGGCGCGAGATCACCCTCGCGTTGGCGCAGTTGTCTCGGCTCTGCGCCCCGTCGACGCACGCGTCGGCGGGGAGCGAGCACACCACGGTGCCCACGCACACCCCCGCGGAGGAGCACCGGTCGACGTTGGTCATCGCGTCGCCGTCGTCGCACATCGCTCCAGGGCGCGGCGTCTGCGCGCAGGTCGCGGTGCCCTGGCACGCGCGGGTCATGCACGCGTCGCTCGCGCAGCTCACCGCGGCGCCGCGGCAGATCCCCATCGCGCAGACGTCGGTGTGCGTGCAGTTGTCTCCGTCGTCGCAGCGGTTGCCGGTGCGCCACTGCCACGCGCCGCCCTCGTTGGTGCAGTAGAAGCTCTGCCCGCCGCACTGGATCGTCTGACACAGCGAGTGCGAGCCCGCGTCGCAGACGAACTCCCCCCCGCCGCCGCACGCGCCGGCCGCGCCCGCGGAGCCGCAGCCCTGGCACACCCGCGCCGTGCGCAGTCGGTTGGCGCTGCACTGGTCGGCGCAGAGCCCCGCGGTGGTGCGGCAGCCCACCATCGGGTCGCAGCTCGCGAGGCAGCACTCGTTGCCGGCGCCGGGCGCGCACATCGCCGGGGCCGCGCCGCGGCAGGCGCCCACCCCGTCGCAGACGTCTCCCGTGGTGCAGGCCGCGCCGTCGTCGCAGGGGGTGCCCGAGGGGTGTCGGGCGCAGGCCCCGGCGCCGTCGCAGACGCCCGTCGTGCCGCAGGTCGAGGCCGCCTGCGGCTCGCACTCGTCGTCGGGGTCAGAGCCCGAGGCCGCGTTGGTGCAGCGCCCCTCGCTCCCGGGGACGGCGCAGGTGCGGCACGGTCCCGCGCAGGGGCCGTCGCAGCAGTAGCCGTCGACGCAGGGGCGACCGCCGCACACCGCCGCGGCCGTCGCGGGTGAACACGCCACGGGTCCGACGGGCCCGGTGTCGGGGGGGCCGCCGGC
>JAEYZO010000253.1 GCA_023428035.1 Pseudomonadota bacterium
CCCCTGGGCCCCTGACCCCCAACCCCTGGGCGCCTGGGGCCCTCACCCGCAGCCGCGCACGAGCACTACGCCCACCGCGACCAGCGCCAGCGCGAGCACCGTGCTCACCCGCCCCATCACGCTGGCCGCGCGACGCAGAGACTCCGCCTCGGCCGACCCGGGAGCGCGCACCAACGCCTCGGTCGCGCGAGGGCCCACCACGAAATCGTGCACGGCCGACAGCCCCACCACCGCCACGAAGAGCGCGAGCTTCAACACCACCGCGCGCCCGAAGGGCGACAAGAGGAACACCGGGTCGACGAAGCTCCCGAGGCGCACCCCGCGCACGTAGAGGTTGAAGCTCCCGGTCACCAGCACGATCACGAAGACCGACCAGCCCACCGTACGAAATCGCGCGCCCGTCTCCCGCAGGATGCGCGCGCCGGTCGCTCGGTCGCCCTTGCGCATCCACGGCACCACCACCAGCACGAGGAAGAGCATCCCCCCGAGCCACGCGGCGACGGCGACGATGTGCAGCCAGACCGAGACCAGATAGAGCGTGTGCATCGCGGGTCAGCCCTCCCTGCGACGTCGCGCCGCGAGCAGCGCGAGGCCCAGCGCGAACCACACCGCGCCGCCGCGCCCCGTCGCGCCCGCCGCGCGGCAGCCGCAGCCACCCCCGTCGGTGGGAGGCGCCGTCCCCCCGTCGGCGCCCGCGTCGCCGCCCGCGTCTCCGCCGGGGAGCGGCACCACCCCAGGCGCGGGGGTCTCGTTCGCGGGGAGGATCATCCGGTCGAGCTCGAAGCGCTCCGGGGCGCTGAGCGCCATCGCGCTGAGGTAGTAGAGCGTCGCCTCCCACAGGTGCGGGATCGACACGCGGTTCTCGTAGCCGCGCACCGAGCCGTCGGCGTTGCGCAGCGTGATGAAGACCTCGCCCATCACCTGCGTGTCGCGGGAGATGATGTCGTTGGCGATGCGCGTGAGCGCCTCGTGCAGGAGCGGCCGCACCGAGGGGTCGCCGCCGAGGCCGACGTAGACCGCGGCCGAGAGGGTGGTCTTCGTGAGGTACGCGCCGCCGTCGCTGCCGTCGGTGCCGCGCAGGGTCGCCACGACGCTCTCGAGGTCGCTCCGCACCTGCCGCGCGAGGCGCGGGTCGTCGATAGGGAGCATCCGCGCGGGCCAGACCATCCACGCGGTCGCGCCGAGCGCCGAGGAGCCAGGGTTGGTCTTCGCCGCGCCCGTCACCCGGTTCACGAACACCCCCCGCGCCGGGTCGTAGAAGGCCCGCACCAGGGCGTCACGGAGCTCCGCCGCCCGGTGCTCCCAGCGCGCGGCGTCGCCCGGGTGACCGAGGAAGCGCGCGAGCCGCGCGGCGCCCTCGAGCGCGGCGAAGACCGTCACCCCGCCGTGCAGAGACGACGTGAAGCCGGGGTTGTCGTCCTCGTTGGCGAGCGCGTTGAGCCCGTTGGTCTCGTCGCGCCACGCCGCGAGGAGGTCGGTCGAGCGGCGGAGCTGCGGCCAGTGCCGCTCGGCCCAGGGGCGACGCTCGGCCTCGGGCATCCACCCGAGGTGCACGGCGGCGGTCCACACCATCAGCGCGGTGTTGTCGATCTCGAAGCGGATGAACCCGCCCATCGTGCCGTCGTCGTAGTAGTTCATCTCCCACGCGTCCTCGGGGTACTGCGAGAGCCCGTTGCGCGGGTCGACGGGGGGCCGAGGGTCGGTGAGCGGGTTGATGCGCGTGACGCCCACGGGCTGCGTGCGCGCGAGGGGCAGCGCCCAGTCGAGACGTCGCGTGACGGCGTTCGGGTCGCCCGCCACGTCGAGGGCGTAGTCGAAGAAGGCCCCGTCGCGGGGCCAGTCGAGGCCGTAGGGGGCCTGCCGAGAGATCGACGCGACGATCGCGCCGGAGCGCGCGTCGGTGCCGTTGTAGACGTGCATGAGGGCCCGGCGCGACGCGAGCACGACGCGGGCCCGGTCCTCCGCGGGGATGGTCTCGGGCAGGCGGTCGGGCACCCCGAGGGCGGCGGTGCGGCTCTCCCAGACCATCCGGTCGCGGGTGATGAGCGCGTCGGCGGTGATCGCGCGCGCGGCGGCGAGGCCGTTGCGGGCCTCCTCCGCGGTGACCCCGAAGGAGAGGAACACCCGGCCCGTCGCGACGCCCGAGGCGTCGAAGCTGAGCGGGGTGCGCTGCGCGCTGTCGTTGAGCCACGCAGCGACGGGGTCGCCCTGGAGCTCACCGTCCTGCGCGTCTTCCCAGGCCGAGCGGGCGGGGCGCGCCCACCCGCGGGCCTGCGCGACGGCGGCGGGCTGGAGCGCGGCGTTGCAGCGGAAGTTCTGCGCGACGCCGGGCTCCAGCGGGAGCGTGAGCCCGCTCGAGCCGAGCGAGACGATGTTGTCGATCATCGCGCCGAGCTCTTCGCAGAAGGCCCCGCCCTCGCGGCCCATCTCGAACTGGTCCGGGGCCGGGTCGGTCGCGACGTAGGCGTAGACGCCGCGCGCGAAGTCGGCGTCGATGGTCGACACGGCGGTCGCGACGCGGGCGCGGAGCGCGTCGGGGGCGAGGTCCTCGCGGAGCATCCCGTCGAGGGCGCCGAAGTAGTCGTCGGTGAAGGTCGGCGGCGAGATCAGCGGGACGATCTCCTGCACGCGGTCGCGGTCGCCGGGGCGAAAGTGCAGCGCGGCGGAGCGCTCGGCGTCCCAGAGGAGGCCGAAGTCGTTGCGGCCGTCGGCCACGACGTCGCCGAGCGGAAGGCGCGGCACGCGGTTCTGCGTGAGCCCGAGGTTCGCGTGGGTCATCAGCGCCGCCGCGGTCACCGTCGACCCGCTCATCCTCTCGACGCGCACCGCGCGCTGGAGCACGTCGCGGTCGGGCACCACGGCGTCGTGCACGGTCACCCGCAGCCCGAGCGAGGCGCTCTCGTAGGTGACCCTGGGCTGGAGCGAGCGCTCGTCGGCGTAGCCCGGGGTGATCGCGAAGGTCGTCGCGTCGTGGAGCCACACCACCCGAGAGCCCGAGGCGGTCTGCACGCGCAGGCCGAGCGCCACGCCGAAGCCCTCGCGCACCCCCGTGCGGGGTCGGCTCCGTACGTCGAGCGCGTTGGGCGCGAGGTGCGTGAGCTGGTCGCAGCACGAGGGCCCGGGCCAGGCGAGGACGGCGATGTCTCCCTCGCGGGTGACCCCCGCGGTGAGCCTTCCGTGGCCCGCGACCATGTGGATCGGCGACGCGCCGAAGGCGTGCTCGATGAGCGACACGGCGCTCGGCTGGGCCGCGGCGACGGAGGGCAGAGTGAGGGAGGCGGAGAGGGCGAGGGCTGCGCGGCGCATCAGGGCCGCATGAGACGGGACTGGCGGCTCAAGTCAACGGCCGCGTGGGGTGTTCAGTCGTAGTACTCGAGGCCGAGGTGGGTGATGAGGTCCTCACCCTTCATCCAGCGGAGGGTGTTCTTGAGCTTCATGAGCTGGATGAACAGGTCGTGCTCGGGGTAGAGCCCCGGCGCGGTCATGGGGGACTTGAAATAGAAGCTCAGCCACTCCTGGATGCCGCTCATGCCCGCGCGGTGCGCGAGGTCCATGAAGAGGGCCAGGTCGAGCACGATGGGCGCCGCGAGGATCGAGTCTCGGCAGAGGAAATCGATCTTGATCTGCATGGGGTAGCCCATCCAGCCGAAGATATCGATGTTGTCCCAGCCCTCTTTGTTGTCGCCGCGCGGCGGGTAGTAGTTGATCCGCACGACGTGGGAGTACTTGCCGTAGAGCTCGGGGTAGAGCTGCGGCTGGAGGATGTGCTCCAGAACCCCGAGCTTCGAGACCTCCTTCGACTTGAAGCTCTCGGGGTCGTCGAGCACCTCGCCGTCGCGGTTGCCCAGGATGTTCGTGCTGTACCAGCCCTCCAGGCCCAGGAGCCGAGCCTTGAAGCCCGGCGCGAGGATGGTCTTCATCAAGGTCTGGCCCGTCTTGAAGTCCTTTCCCGCGATGGGCACGCCCTCGCGCCGCGCGAGCTCGTGCAGGGCGGGGAAGTCCACCGAGAGGTTCGGCGCCCCGTTGGCGTAGGGCACCCCGGCCTTGACGCAGGCGTACGCGTAGATGGCGCTCGGGGCGATGTCGTCGGAGCCCTCGCGCAGGCCGCGCTCGAAGGCCGCGAGGGTCTGGTGCACGTCGCCGAGCGGGCGCCAGGTCTCGGTCGAGCCGCACCACACGGCGACGCAGCGGTCGACGCCGCGCTCGCGCTTGAAGCGGTGGATGTCCTCGATGAGCTGCTCGGCGAGCTCCATCTTCGAGGCGCCCTTCTTCACGAAGTGACCGTCGAGGCGCTTCACGTAGCCCGGGTCGAAGACCGCGGGCATGGGCTTCACCTCGCGGAGGAAATCCCCCACCGACGAGAGGTGCTCCTTCGAGAGCACGCCGGCCTTCGTGGCCGCGGTGAGGGCGTCGTCCTCGAAGATGTCCCAGGCGCCGAACTCGATCGACTCCAGCGGCGCGAGGGGCACGAAGTCGGCGACGCGCGGCGAGCGGTTGTCGGTGCGCCTTCCCAGCCGGATCGTGCCCATCTGGGTGAGCGACCCCACGGGCTGCGCGAGGCCGCGGCGCGCCATCTCGACGCCCGCGACGAAGGTGGTCGCCACGGCGCCGAGGCCGGGGAGCAGCACGCCCAGCCGACCCTTGATCGGCGCGATGTTCGGAGGTGTCTTCATCGGGGCGCGGAAGCTAACAGAGCCCCGCGGGGGTGTCGCGCGGGCCCCGCGAGACTCAGGCCTCGGGCGCGGGCTCGACCTCGCCGAGCCGCACGCCGAGCCCGAGCGCCGACGCGACCCCCGCGGCGTGGGCCCAGCCCGTGAGCCGGCCCCGGTCGATGAGTCCTCCCGAGAGCATCGGCGCGAGGATGAGCGACACCGAGGTGAGGCTCTGGGTGAGGCCGAGGATCGTGCCCTGCTCGCCGCGGTGCGCGCGGCGCGTGATGAGGCTGGTGAGCGCGGGCCTCACGCTCGACGAGCCGTAGGACGACAGCGCCGAGGCGACCAGGAGGGTCGGCAGGTCGTGGGAGAAGGCCATCACGACGTAGCCCGCCGCGAGGCCCACGAGGCCGGAGTTCACCACCGCGGGCTCGCCGAAGCGCTTCACGAGCGCGGCGACCACGCCGCCCTGCAGCACGATGCCGAGCAGGCCCGCGAAGGCGAAGAGGTAGCCGACCTCGCGGGGCCCCCAGTGGAAGCGCCGCTCGGCGAAGAGCGCGAAGCCCGAGGTGAACATCGCGAAGGAGAACGCGAAGGAGAAGAACTGCAGGAGCGGGCCGCGCAGCGACGGGCGCTTGAAGTAGCCGGCGTAGGTGCCCCACTCGAGGAGGCCCAGCCGACGACCTGTGGCCGCGGGGGGCGAGCCCCGGTAGGCCGGCGCGCCGGGGGTCTCAGGAGGAGGCCCGGGCGGGGTCGAGTCGGGCGCGCGCGCGGGCTCCTTCACGAGCGCGAGGGTGGTGAGCATCGAGAGGGTCGAGAGCCCGCCCGCGGCGAAGACCGGGTAGTGGATGTTCTTGTGGGCGAGCCAGCCCGACACCGCGGGGCCGAGGAGGAAGCCGATGCCGAAGGCGACGCCGATGAGGGCGAAGGCCCGCGCGCGGTCTTCGGGCTCCGTGACGTCGGCGATGTAGGCCTGCGCGAGGGAGAGGTTGCCCGCGGTCGCGCCGTGGACGATCCGCGCGAGGAAGACCCCGGTGAGGGTGTTCGCGAGGCCGAGGAGCACGTAACCCGCGATGGTGCCGAGCTGGGAGACGACGAGGAGCCGCCGTCGGCCGTAGCGGTCTGAGAGGCCGCCGAGGATGGGGCCCGAGACGAGCTGGAAGGCGGCGAAGGTCGCGACGAGGAGGCCGACGTCCCTCGCAGAGGCGCCGAAGCGCTCGGCGTAGAAGGGCAGGAGCGGGAGGATGAAGGTCAGCCCGATCACGTCGATCAGCACGACCAGGAAGATCGCGAACAGGGGAGACCGCATCGCCGCGCGTACCAGTACCCGGTTCGCCCGCGGGCGCAACCGGTGACGCGCGGCGCGGGGGCGTGGTAACCGTCCGCGCGGCTTCGTATGGCCGACCTCAGCTACCGCGCCTCGATCAAGTCGGTGGACGTCGAAGAGCTCGTTGACTTCTACTTCCACCGTCCCGTGGCGTGGCTGATCGCCCGCGCGCTCTTCGCCACGCGGGTCACGCCTGACCAGGTGACCTGGTCGTCGATGGTCGTCGGCGTCGCCGCCGGCGCCGCGTCCGTCACGGGCTTCTGGTCCGGCGCGCCTCGGCTCTCCCTGGGCGGCGCGCTCCTCGTCGCCTCGGCGATCCTCGACTGCGCCGACGGCCAGCTCGCGCGCCTCCGAAAGACCACCTCCAGCTTCGGCAGGAGGCGCGACGGCGCCGTCGACGCCATCGTGCAGGCCGCGGTGCTCGCCGCGCTCGCCGCGCACGTGTGGTGGCGCCACGGCGGCCCCTCCCCCGGCGCGCCC
>JAEYZO010000027.1 GCA_023428035.1 Pseudomonadota bacterium
AGCGCCTCGACGTGCTCACGCCAGCGGGGATCGGGAACGGGACCTCGGGAGTGCGAAGTGGGCATCGTCCCCCGAGGCTCTCAGCGGGAGAGAGCGACGTCGCCCATGGGGATCTTGCACCGCGTACCGACGACGCGCTCGTGGATCTGTTCGACCTCGGGCAGGTGCCGCGGCAGGGGCTTGAGCACCGTGCGCTCCAGCGCGTACAGCGCCGCGGGCACCGCGCCGAGGGCGCGCTTGAAGCTGGCGTTGCGCTGCTCGCACCAGCGCCGCAGCTGCGCGTTGAGGTCGGGCACGTCGGCGAAGGAGCGCCCCGCGTAGAAGTTGTTTTCGATGTAGTGGAAGCCCCGCTCCACGCGCCCGCTGCGCTCGGCGTGGCCCTTCTCGTGGGCGACGAAGGCGAAGCCGTAGCGCGTGGCGAAGGCCACCATCTCCGGCGCGACGAGGGCCCCGGCGCCGCTGCCGCCCGTGAGCACGACGTGGGAGTTGTCGATCATGCAGCGGCCCGCCGCGCCTTCGAAGAAGCGCACCGCCTCGGTGAGGAAGACCTTGCACCAGAAGCGATTCCAGCGCGGGTAGCACTGCGCGAAGATCATCCGCGAGTGGCACAGGATGAGCGACGCGCACTCCAGCCGACGCTCCACGCCGCCGACCGTCACCCGGTGCGGGGAGGTGTCGTGCTGCATCTCCTCGCCCGGCGCGAAGTCGTAGCGACCCACGGGCGTCCTGGGCACCACGCCGATGCCCGCGCGTCGGCAGTGCGCGGTGAGCGTCGAGTAGGCCAGCGCGATCCCCTCGGCGGCGAGCTCCTCGTGCACGCGCACGAGGTTTCCCTCGCAGCGCGTGTACAGCGCGAGGATGCGCTCGGCGAAGGGCTCGGCGCGCTCGGCGCGCGGCTTCGCGGCGACCGTCGCGGCGCCGTGCTTGAGCGCGCGCTTGACGGCGTTGCGCGAGACCCCGAGCGCCTCGGCGATGAAGCGTTTGCCGCGACCCTCAGCCGACAGCTTCAGGATGGCCGTGCGCGTGTCGGCGTCCAGCATCGATCACCTCCAGGCTCTTGCTCAGCGCGCTCCACGCTCGGCGCGTGGCGTCGGCCCCGCTGCCCACCGACGCGTGGGCGCTCAGCTCGGGGTGCTCGCGCAGCAGCCGCTCCATCACCCCGCGGGCCTTCCAGCACGCCGTGGCCACCGCGGCGAGCGTGGCCGCCGCGCGACCCTCGGGGGTCTCGGCGGGCATCGGGACCGCGCGGTCCGCCGCGGCCACCGCCCGCAGGTACAGCCGCGGCTCGCTCACCAGCTTGGCGCGGGTCTCGGCGTCGGCGCTGCGCCACGCGCGCCACCACTGCGCGATCTGCCGCGAGGACACGCGCTCGCCTGCGAGGGCCGCCACCAGGCCAGAGCAGTCCTGGGCGTTGGCGCGCGCCAACGGCACCAGGACCTTCTGCGCCACGTGGGCGCACACCTCGCCGCGCTGAAGGCGTTGCTGAACGTCTTCGGGCAGCGCGTCGACCAGGCCCAGCCGGCGCGACACCCAGCTCACCGTGCGGCCCGTGCGCGACGACAGCTCGCGCAGCGACAGGCCGTGAGTGCGCGACAGCTCGCGCAGCATCCACGCCTCTTCGATGGCCTCCACGCGGCGACCCGCGCTCTGGCGCCACGCCCTCAACAGCGCCTCGGCCTCCTCGCACTCCAGGTCCAGCGCGAGGACCACGTCGCGCGACAGGGCCGTGAGCGCGCGCACGCGGCGGTAGCCGTCCACCAGGACGAAGCGCGCGTCGTCGCGGAAGACCAGCACCGGGTGCCGTTGCCCCTCGGCCAACAGCGACGCGGCCAGGCGCGCCTCGCGGGCGGGGTCGCGAACGCGCAGGTCGCCGTAGCGGGTGTCGATCTGGTGGTGCTCCAACAGCATCGCGGTGTCCGGGGCCCACCGCCGGGGTGAGCGCCGCGGACGCTACGGGGGGCGCGGCGCAGGGTCTGTCTCGTCTCGCGGTGGCTGAGGCGAGAGTCGGCCCGATTGCTCTGTAGTTTCAGGGGCTTGGCCTCGGATCTCGTCTCGCGTCTCGTCTCGGGTAAGTCCGCCAGAAACCCTCGTGAAACCAAGGGGTTGGTTGCGGATCTCATCTCGCAGGACCCGCGAGACCAGTTGCAGCGCGTGGCGCAGGACCGTGGCGGCGGTGACGCCGAGCAGGGCGTCGATGGCGGCCCAGTCCAGGCGGGCGGTGGGGTCCATCGGCAGCGTCGACGTGGGCGTGGCGGCCGTGGGCGTGGCGGCCGCGGTCGCGGCGGGCGGGTCGATGCGATCGAGGACGCGTCCCTCGCGGGTGAGGGCGGCGTTGCGTCGATGCCAGTCCTTGCAGGCGCGGCGGTGAAGCTCGGCGGAGCAGTCCGGGCCGCAGGCGCGCTGTCGTCGACGGACGCGCGGGTCGGGCAGGAACCAACGGCGGCAGATCGCGCAGGGACGCTTGGGGCTCACGGCCCGAGTGGAGGACCGCGCCGGCGCGCTACGAGGGGCGGGGTCGCGCTCGCGAGAACGGACCCGGGATCATCCGCGCAGTGTCCGCGTCACACCGGGTCCATTCTCGTGAGCAGACCCGGGTCCATTCTCGATAGCGGTGACAGCAGCCCCGCCGCGCGCCACTCGGGGAAGCCCTCGGCGAGGCGCAGCGCCTTGCGCCGGTGCTCGCGGAGCAGCGCGACGGCCTCGTCGGCGAAGACGCAGTAGGGTCCGCGGCAGTAGGCCACGACCTCCTTGCCCCGCGGGATCTCCTTCATGCGACGCGCGAGCTCGTCATGGGGGATGGAGATCGCCCCCGCGATGTGCCCCGCGGCGAACTCCACCGCAGGGCGGACGTCGAGCACGAACACCGTGCCCGCCGCGATCCGGCGCGCGAGCTCGGCCGCGTCGACCGCCTCGAGGGTCTCGCGGTCGCCGAGGTAGGTCTTCACCACCCGGTCGACCTCGGCGAGCTGCCGCTCGGCCACCCCGCGCAACGAGCGCGTGAGGGCGCCGACCGACGCATCGGCGAGCCGGTAGTACACGTAGAGCCCCTCCTTGCGGGCCTCGACCAGGCGCGCCTCGCGCAGCACCTGGAGGTGCGCCGAGGCGTTGGCGACCGTGAGCGCCGCCTCGCGCGCGAGGGCCTCGACGGGACGCTCGCCCTGCGCGAGCAGGTCGAGGAGCTCGAGCCGCGCCGGGCTCGCGAGCGCCTTCCCGATCCGCGCGAACTGCGCGTAGAGCCGGTCCTTGAAGTCACGCTGTCCCACGAGTCACCTCACGCCTCAATAATCAAACGATCGTTTGAATATACGTGACCATGGGGATCGTCAACCCTTGCGGCGCCGGTCGAGGGCGAAGGGTCTTCGATCGCGCGGGCGGAGGAGCCCGCCTCAGGCGACGCGCGCCGACTCCCCCGGCGCCCGGGCGGTCGCGCCCGGTCTCGGCGCGATGAACGAGTAGAGCGCGGGCAGCACGACGAGGGTGAGGAGCGTCGACGAGGCGAGCCCGCCGATCACGACCGTCGCGAGGGGGCGCTGCACCTCGGCCCCGACGCCCGTCGAGAGCGCCATCGGCAGGAACCCGAGGCCCGCGACGAGGGCGGTCATGAGCACGGGACGGAGCCGCTCCTCGGCGGCGACGCGGATCGCGGCCTCGGGCGCCGCGCCGTGGTCGAGCTCACGGCGGATGGTCGAGGCGAGCACCATGTCGCCGAGCACCGCGACGCCGCTCACGGCGATGAAGCCCACGGCGGCCGAGATCGAGAAGGGCATGTCGCGCAGCCAGAGCGCGGCGACCCCTCCCACGGCCGCGAAGGGCACCCCCGTGAAGACGCGCACCGCGTCGAGCGCGCGGCGGTAGGTCGCGTAGAGGAGGCCGAAGACCAGGAGGACGGCGAGCGGAACCACGAAGAGGAGCCGGCCGCGCGCGCGCTCCAGGCGCTCGAACTGCCCCCCGAAGGTGACCGAGTAGCCGGGCGGGAGCGCGGCCTCCGCCACGATCCGGCGGCGGGCCTCGTCGACGAAGGAGGCCAGGTCGCGGCCGCGCACGTTCGCCTGGACGATCACGCGGCGCCGCGCCCACTCTCGCTGCACCGTCGAGGGCCCCGTCTCGGTGCGGACGCGCGCGACGCTCGAGAGCGGCACCTGCGCGC
>JAEYZO010000325.1 GCA_023428035.1 Pseudomonadota bacterium
TGTGTTGTGTATAAGAGACAGGCGCGAGGCCGCGCGCGGCGGCGCGGAGCGCGTCGGGGTCCGTCGACGACGAGAGCAGCGCGCGCAGACCCGGGAGCGCCCGCCGGTCACGCAGGGCGGCGAGGGCCTCGGCGATGCCCACCTCGAGGGCGGAGCGCTCCTCGGTCGAGAGGGCGCGGGGCCAGCTCGACACCAGCAGCGCGTCGAGCATCGGGTAGAGCGCGTCGGCGCCCATCGCGCGGAGGTGAACGCTCACCGCGGGGCGGCGCGTGCGGCTCGCGCGGTACACCCGCGGGTCGAGCCCGGGCACCGACCACAGCGCGCGGAAGCGCTCGGGGTGCGCCGCGCGCTCGGAGCGCACCTGAGAGGTGAGGTCGCGCAGCGCGGTCGCGGGCACGGCGCCGGCGTCGACCAGGGGCGCCGCGGAGGAGAGCGCGGGCAGCGAGAGGGCGAGGGCCAGCGAGAGGGCGAGGGCGTGACGGTTCATCGGGCGACTCCCCACCAGGGCGTCGAGGTCGGGATGGCGCGGAGCGCGTTGGTGCCGCAGTGCACCTCGCCCCCGGCCGCGTGGAGGATGTCCCACTGCTCGGCGAAGAAGCCGCGGACGGAGTAGGGCGCGAGGCGGGCGACGAAGTCCTCCGCGACGGGGTCGACGTTGTCGATGACGGGGCCGTGGGGCACCGCGGCGACGGCGTTCCCGTCGAAGTAGAGGAGGTTCACCGTGCCGGGCATGTAGGCCCCCGCGAGGCCCCGCTCGATCTCCCAGAACAGGAAGGGGATCTCGACGACCTCGTCGTCGTTGAGCTCCGCCTCGCGCTGGAGGATCTCCCGCTGGGCGTCGATCAGCGCCTGGGTCCGCTGGTTGAAGGCCATGAGGTCGGCGTCGTCGAGGATCGCGCCGATGGTGCGCTGCGCCCGGTAGGGCTGGAACTCCTGCGCGTGACCCTCGGGGTAGTACCAGTACTGCCCCTGGAACATCAGCGCCGCGCGGTTGGCCGGGTCGCGGTCGACGATGCCCTGCAACAGCTCGCGGCCGGCGCGGGGGGAGCCGACGAGGAGCTTCCACCCGCGGGGGGTGGGCGCGGGCACGAAGCTCATGAACTCGTCGATGTGGCCGACGTGCAGCCACGAGGTGTCGAGCTGCACCACGGGCCCCTGGACCCCCTGCGACGAGAGGAAGCGCCGGAGCTCGACGTCGCTCGTGCGCCGCTCGGTGAAGCCGTGCACGATGCGCCCCAGGGGGTACTGCCCCGTGGCCGTGGAGTGCGGCGGGAGGAGCTCGAGGTCGCCGAAGGAGTCGAGGCTCGGGTCGTGGTTGGTCTGTCGCCTCGGACCGCGCTTCCAGACCCATCCTCGGTCGGGGCCGAGGAACTCCAGGTTGGTCCAGGTGGCCATGCGCCGGTCGGGGTTGGGCGTTCGCAGCGCGACGTGCATCGAGTGCGTCGAGCCGTTCGCCGCGGGGATGGCCGTCCACCCGAACTCGACGACGTCCTGCATCCACACGTCGGGGCCGATGTTGGGCGCCTCGCGGTACTCCCGCGCGAGGCCGTTCACCAGGGTGAGGCCCATCCCCGCCTCGACGGTGGCGGACTCGAGGTCGCGGGTGAAGGCCTCGACCTCGCGCCAGGTGGCCGCGCCCACCGCGTAGACGCCCAGCGTGCGGTCGAGGGAGTTCGACATCACCCACGGCGCCGTGCGCATCACCGCGCGGTCGCGGCCGAGCTCCTCCCCCTCGCGCGACACGGCCCAGGTGAGGGCGACGGAGCCGTCCCACTCGGGGTTGGGAAAGTCACGGCTCTCGACGCCGAGGGTGAGCCCCTCGCGCACCGCGGAGAGCTCCACCGGGGCGCTCGGGTCGAAGAGCGACCAGCCCTCCGCCGTCTGTCGAAAGAGCCGCACGCCCATGGCGTTGGCGGCCTCGACGGAGAGCGCGCCCGTCGCTCCCTCGGGCGCCTCGGGCCACGCGGGGATCACCACCCGCGCGAGGTCCATCGCGTCAGCGTCGCCGTTCACGACCTCGTCCTCGGCGTCGACGGTCTGGTCTGCGTCGTCGTCGTCGACGTTGGCGAGGAGCGAGGCCCCCGCGGTCGCGGTGAACTCCCCGCGGGTCGCGTAGTCCATCTCGTCGACGGTGCCGTCACGGTTGCTGTCGACGAGGATCCGCACGGCGGGCGGAGGCGGGGGCGCGTCGGCCGCGCCGCCGTCGACCGTCGGTGTGTTCACCGGGGCGGCGTCGTCGCCGCACCCGACCAGCAGGGGCGCGCACAGCGAGAGCGAGAGGAACCATCGGTTGTGTCGCATGAACCTCCCAGGATCACTCCCGCAACGGTCGCCCGCGGTCAACGAGGGAGGGGCCACTTTCCGCGATCACCCTGGAGGGGAGGGCCGTTACCATCCTGGGCCATGTCGGGTATCGACCACGAGGCATCGCCCTTTCGCCCAGGGATTCTCAACGGTCGAGCGGCGATCGTGACGGGCGGGGGCACGGGCATCGGGAGGGCCATCGCGGACGAGCTGGCTTCGCTCGGCGCGCGGGTGGCCCTCTGCGGACGTCGCGTCGAGCCCGTGACGCTGGCGGCGGAGGAGATCACCGCGAGGGGTGGAGAGGCGATGGCGGCCTCAGTGGACATCCGTCAGCCCGAGGCGATCGCGGCCTTCGTGGAGTCGGTGCGCGGGCGCTTCGGCTCGGTGGACATCCTGGTGAACAACGCCGGGGGGCAGTTCCCGTCGCCGGCGCGGCACATCTCGCCCAAGGGCTTCGAGGCGGTGGTTCGCAACAACCTCCTGGGGACCTTCAACGTGACGCACGCGGTGGCGAACCTCGCGATGATCCCTCAGGGGCGCGGGCGGATCGTGAACGTGATCGCGAACGTGGCGAGGGGCTTTCCTGGGATGGCGCACACGGGGGCGGCGCGGGCGGGGGTCGACAACCTGACGAAGTCCCTCGCGGTGGAGTGGGCCTCGCACAACATCGCGGTGAACGCCGTCGCCCCGGGGACGATCCGCTCGACGGGCACGGACCGTTATCCCCCCGAGCTGGTGGAGCGCGCGGAGCAGAAGGTCCCGATGAAGCGCTTGGGGACCTGCGCCGAGGTGGCGCACCTGGTGACGTACCTCTGCACCGACGCGGCGGACTACGTGACGGGGGTGACCTGGTACATCGACGGCGGCGCGTCGCTCTGGGGCGACATCTGGGAGGCGTAGGGGCCGAGCCGCCCTCAGAACGCGCAGAAGCTCGACGGCTGCGTGCTCGGGACGTGCGTCGCGAACCACGCCCACACCTCGTTCATCTCCGGCGTGAGCTGGCTCGGGTGCTGGTACATGATGTCCCGCGTCTCGCAGCGCTCGCAGAGGCGCACGGTCACCCGCGGGTAGCAGTCCGCCGACGTGGCCGTGCCGTGCGGCAGGCGCCCGGTGTCGGCCCGCTCCCAGCGCGAGAAGAGGTCGTCGATGGCCGCGGGTGAGACCGTGATCGTCTCGTCCGGGGTCCTCGCGGGCTCGCCCGTGCCGAAGCCGTTGGCCATGCGCCAGGTGTTCACCGTGCCGTCTCCGCGCACGATCACCGCGGGGCCCCAGCCGGCGAATCCACCCGGTGACTCCCAGGACATCCGCGCGCCGGCGTAGCGCGAGGCGCCCGCGTCGACCGCGACATCAGGGGCGCCCGCGTCGACGTGGGGAACGTCGGGAGAGCCCCCGTCGACCGCCGGGCAGACGCCGTCGCTACGGTACGGGGCGCTCGGCGGGCACGCGCTCGGGACGGTGAAGGTCACGCCGTCGCAGCCGCAGTACTGCGGGGCCACCGGGAGCGACTCGCAGCCCGAGGTGTTCTGGCAGGTGCCGCGGGCTTCGCTGCCGCAGAGGCCGGCGATCCACACGCAGCGGGTGCCCGTGGGGCAGGTGGAGCCCGGCCAGCACGGCACCGTCGCCGCGTCGGGGCGCGAGACATCGATGTCGGGCACGTCTCGCGGGGGTGGCACATCCTGCGTCGGCCCCGCGTCGACGCACGCGCGGGCGGTGCACGCGAGCTGCCCCGTCGCGCTGC
Organism: Pseudomonadota bacterium; assembly: GCA_023428035.1. Lineage (GTDB taxonomy): Bacteria > Myxococcota_A > Polyangia > Polyangiales > JAEYZO01. The sequence continues at coordinate 4,043 of JAEYZO010000325.1, forward strand.
ACATGCAGGTGTTGCATCCGTCGGGGTCGGGGCAGGTGGCGCCCCGCGCGCAGACCTCTCCCGTAGGGAACACGCAGGGCCCGCCCGCGTCTGCCGCGACGTCAGGGGTGACGTCCTGGGTGGTCGACGCGTCTTCGGGGGGGACGCTGTTCACCGTGTCGCTGCAGCCCAGCGCCGAGACCATCAGCGCGAACGCACCCATCACCGCTCTCTTCATGACCCACGCCGTCCGCATGACCCGTGCCACCGCTCCGAGGCTCCAGAACATCGGCGAGGCGTGGGATGCTCCCGGCCATGGAGGCGCCCTCCCTACGCACGTCGAGCCTCGCCCTCACGGGGGCCTTCGCGGGCGCGGGCTGCGGAGACGGTGACGGCCCCGCGGCCCCCACGGGTTGCGAGCGCGCGGCCGACGCAGGCTCCGAGCGCTCGGCGGTGATGTCGTCGATGGTCTTCGAGCGCGGCGACCCGATGACCCAGGTGTCGCGGGGCTTCGACCTCGACGGGGTGGTCTCCACCGGCGAGGACGTCGGGAGCTGCTTTCGTCGGGACTACACCGACCCCGACGGGCGCCGCGGAGTGGACAACCAGGCCGGCACGCTCTTTCGCATCGTCGACGGCGCCACGAACAACGCCCTCGACCCCTTGCTTCAGGGGGCGATCAACAACGGACAGATGCTCCTCGGGATGACCTTCGAGGGCCTCGACGACTGGCGCAACGACGGCTGCGTGACGGTGGTGTTCCGGCGGCTCAGGGGCTCACCGCGGGTGGGCGCCGACATGAGGATCGTGCAGGGGATGACCTTCAGCGCGATGGCCGGCGAGGTCGCGGGTCGGGTGCAGGGGGCGGTGCGCGACGGGGTCTTCGAGGCGGGGCCCTTCGAGCTGGTGTTGCCGGTGTCGGTGCTCGACGCGAACTTCATCCTCAACGTGCACGACACCCGGGCGCGCATGACCCTCACCGAGGAGGGCTACGTCGAGGGCATCATCGGCGGCGGCCTCGTGGCCGAGGAGGTCGCGATGATCGCGAGCGGGCTGGGCATCCCCGAGTCGACCCGCGCGCTGGCCGGCGACGCCGTGCGGCGCAACACCGACCTCGCCCCCGACGCCGACGGGACGTGCAGGCAGATCAGCGGGGCCTTCGTGTTCAGCGCGCGGCCCGCGTTTATCAACCCGTGAGACTGACCGCAGGTCGGTGTTGCCGCTTTTGCGCGCGACGCCCCGCAACTCAAGCTCCGCGAGCGGATGGAGCCTGACCGACGGCTCACCGCACGTTCGCCCGAATGTCGCGTAGCACCTCCTCCGCGGATCGACCGAGGTGCTCGTCCTCGTCCATCTCCGCGTCACGTCGTTCCGCCTCCGCAGCCCGAAGGGCGTCCGCCTCCTCTTCCCCGAGCTCATCAAGGCTGAGTGCAGCTTCTTCGATCTGACGCCCGTCTGTTTCCATGGTCGGGCTCCCGTGGGTGATGAATCTACAGGGCCGTCACGCGGATCCCCATGAGCGCGATGTGCCCGAGCTCGCCGCCCGCTCACATCGCACGCCCGCTCCCCGCGCTTCACCCCCTCCGCCCCCTCCGCCGAAGCCCGCTCAGGCCATGCCCCTATGCCCGCCACGGCCATGCCTCCATGCCTCCCGTGGCCATGCCCCCATGCCTCCCGTGGCCATGCCCCCATGCC
>JAEYZO010000353.1 GCA_023428035.1 Pseudomonadota bacterium
GGTACGAACCCTCACCCCGCAGCCGCGCCCGCGGTGAGTCTGCGACGTTCCGCGGCGGACGATCCGCCGCGTTCGGGCCCGAGTCACCCCTCGTTGTGGACTACACCTACATGGTGGTACATGGGCGCCAATGAACCGGATCGCGCGTCTCACGGGGCTCTCGGTGGTGGTGCTCTTCGCCGGGGCGGGCTGTATCGCGGCCGACGACGAGGCCTACTCCGAGGGGAACGGCACCGACGACGTCGAGATCGGCGACGTGGTGGGGGAGTCGGGCTCGCGCGACCCGCGCACCTGGCAGCACGCGCTGCGGTGCAAGGCGATCCCCGAGGTCGAGCCGCTGGCGAACCCCGAGATCACGGTGTCGCTCGACGGGCTGACGCTGCACCTGCGCGACCGCGGGGGCACCTACGACAGGGTGTTCCCGATCGGGCCTGGGGCGCTGGAGGGCGGGCGTTCGTTGACGCCCACGAGCGACCGCGCGCCGATGGGAGTGTTCTACACGGGCACGAACACCGAAGAGGTCCGTGATGGTCGCTGGGGGTACTACTACCCCTGCCGCATCTGGCACGAGGAGCGCGGGGTGCGCACCCCCGTGTTCGCGGGGCTGCCCTTCATCCGTCTCGCGGGGCCGCCGACGGCGGGCTACGGCATCCACGGCCCGATCGACAACTTCACCGCGGAGAACGGCGGCAACCTCCGCCGCGGGTACGTCTCGCACGGTTGCCTGCGCATGCGCGCCGACGACATCGTCGAGGTGTACGGGCGCATCCACCGCCACCCGCGCACGGCGGTGAAGATCCAGCAGGAGGTCGAGCGCGCGAGCGACGGGGCCCCCGTCGACGTGCCGAGCCGCTGGGTGGGCGCCGAGTGCGCGACGGACGACGACTGCAACTACGAGGGCGGCGTGTGCCGCGTGCCCGCGGGGGGCGGCGCGGGCACCTGCACGATGGCGTGCACGAGGGCGTGCCCCGACCGCGCGGGCGAGGCGACGACCTTCTGCGTGCCTGACCCCGCGGCGACCACCATGTCCACGGGCATCTGCGTCCCGCAGTCGAGCGGGACCTTCAACAACACCTGCACGCGCTACCGCGGCCGGCTCACGCTGCGGAGCGGCGTGTCGCGCCCCGACGGCTCGGGCACCGCGAACGTCTGCCGCCCCGCGGGCTGAGCGGCCCGCGCGACCGTGACTGCGGGTACGCTCCCGGGTCATGCCACAGAGCCTGTTGTTCCGCTGGTTCGGCTACGGGCGTATGCCCGACGCGGTGCGCGGCGCCGCGGAGGACGCGCGACCACCCTTCTTCGCCGAGGGCGTGAACGGCTGGCTGCGGCGCAGCGGTCGCCTCCCCGGCGGCGTCATCGGCGGAGGCATTCGCGGCGTGGTGGGCGCCTACGCGCTCAGCCCGCGGCGCGCGGTGCTCACCATCGGCAAGCACCTCGTCGTCGACGCCGCGCCCACGGTCGGAGACGCGGGCCCCGCCGTGGTGCGCGTCGAGGCCGACGGGGTGCACCTCTCCGTCGACCTCGACCGGGCGGTGCGGGAGGGCGAGGGGTGGGTGCGGCTGCACCTCAAGGGAGACCTGAGCGGCGCGCTCGACGCGTCGCCGTTCCGCGTAGCGACGCTGGCGATGCCCGAAGCCGGCGCGGTCGCGCTGTTCCGCGCGTACCGCTGAGGGCGGGTCAGCGCGAGGCGAGCACGCGCAGCGCCGCGGCGGCCTGAGGTGACAGCGCGCGGTCCGTCGGAAAGCGCTCGCGCAGCCGTCGCGCCAGGAGGCGGAGACGTCGCGACGCCTCGGCGCCGTTGCAGTCGGCCTCGATGAGCAGCCGCTCGGCGACGGACTCCAACCGGGCGGGCGTGCCCGCGTCGGCGTGGCGCTCGAGGAGCGCGACCGCGTGGTCGGCGAAGCTCGGCGCGGAGCTCACGGCCTCGAAGGAGCCCACCGCGTGCGCGACCTGGTCGACCCTGAACCAGTAGTCATAGGGGCCGCGCAGCACCGCCTCGACGCCCCTGCCGACGCGCGGGTCGGGGGCGGCGACGTGCAGCGCCGACACCGCTCGGGAGATGGCCTCCCACCAGCGGGCGCAGAGCTCGCGCGAGGCGGTCGCGTCGAGGGCGGGGTCGAGGAGCACGTCCCAGGTCGCGACGGCGCAGCGGGCGAGCTCGGCCAGGGCCGCGCCAGGCGACTCGTGCCAGCGCTCGACCCAGACGTCGACGTCGTTCACGGCTGAGATGGGCACCGGGCAAGGCCCGCGGTGGAGCTCGTCGAGCACCGCCACCGCGTCGGAGAGCTCGCTCGTGCGCGCCTCGCGCCACGCGGCGAGGAGGGCCTCGGCGTCGGGCCGACCCGCGAGGGCTTCAGACACCAGCGGGTGCGCGCCGTCGTTCTGCGCGCGCCACGCGTCCCAGTACCGACGCGCGAGGGCGCGCAGTTCGTCGAGGTCGAGGCCGTCGACGGAGAGGGTCGCGTAGCGGAGACGCAGCGAGCCGCGTGAGCCCCAGAGCACCAGGGCGTCGCCGTCGATCTCCGCGTCGAAGAGGTTCGGCTCCGCCGCCGCGATGGAGAAGGGGTCGATGATCTCCGGCGCGTCCATCGGGGCGTCGTGGAGGGTGTAGGCCATCGTCACGACGCGGGTGAGGCGCAGCACGAAGGGCTCGGGCCGCAGGTGGCTACACGCGACCTCCACCGCCGCCCCCGCCGCCGCGTCGCGGTGAACGCTGACGATCACGCCGCCGTGCAGGAGGTTCCACGGAGTAGGGTCCATGGTGTCCATCGGCCTACCACGCGTGAGTGAAGGTGGCCCGCGCGCTGTCAGGGAATCCCGATAGGGGGCGGAGGGTGGGGCGCGCTCTCGCGGGGAGAGACTTCGCCGCTTCGCTGACTCCGCGGGCGGGTTCGGGTAGAAGCGTCGCCCGTCATGCGAGTGATGAAGTTCGGCGGCACATCGGTCGGAGACCCCGACCGCATCGCGACCCTCTGCGACATCGTGTCGGGCGCCCTCGCTCGAAGGCCCGTGGTGGTGGTGAGCGCGGCCTCGAAGGTGACCGACATGCTCCTCACGGCGGTGAAGCGCGCCCGCGAGGGAGCGGTGGAGATGGACGCCATCGAGGAGCGGGTGGTGGGCCTCGTGGCGGCCTTCGACCTCGACCGGGCGCTCATCTCCGCCGAGGTCGACGGGCTCCGCGCGGCGCTGGAGTCCATCGCCGCGAGGCGAGACGCGACCCCGGGCGACGTCGACCTGGTGGCCTCGCACGGCGAGCGGATCTCCGTCCGCGGAGTGGCCGCGGCGCTTCGCCGCGCGGGGGTCGACGCGGTGGCCTGCGACGCGTGGGACATCGGGCTGCGCACCGACGCGAACTTCGGCGCGGCGGAGCCGTTGCCCGAGAGCGAGGCACTGATGAGAGAGCGGGTCTCGGCGCTGGTGCACGAGGGCAAGGTCCCGGTCATCACGGGCTTCATCGGGAAGACCGCCGACGGGAGGGTGACCACCCTGGGGCGCGGCGGGAGCGACTACTCCGCGGCCCTCGTGGGCGCCGCCGTCGAGGCCGACGAGATCGAGATCTGGACCGACGTGCCCGGGGTGATGTCCGCCGACCCGCGGGTGGCGAAGGGGGCGCGGACCATCCCCGAGCTGAGCTTCAACGAGGCCGCCGAGCTCGCGTACTTCGGCGCGAAGGTGCTGCACCCCAAGACCATCCACCCCGCGGTGAAGCGGGGGATCCCGGTGCGGGTGAAGAACACCTTCGACCCCGAGCACCCGGGCACGGTCATCACCGCCAAGGGAGACGTCGACGCTCGCGGGGCGCGCGCCATCGCGCACAAGCGCGCCATCTCGGTGGTGAACGTGGTCTCGACGCGGATGCTCCTGGCGCACGGCTTCCTCGAGAAGATCTTTCACGTCTTCGCGAAGCACCGGGTGGTGGTCGACCTCGTGTCGACCTCGGAGGTGAGCGTGAGCTGCACCGTCGACCGCGCCGAGGGCCTCGACCCCGCCCTCGCCGAGCTCCGCGCCTACGGGGAGGTCTCGCTCTCGCACCACCACGCCCTCGTGTGCGTGGTGGCCGCGGGGATCCTCCGGGACCCGACGGTGTGCGCGCGGGTCTTCACCGCGCTGGGGCGCGAGGGGATCCCGACGCAGCTCCTGTCGATGGGGGCGAGCGCGATCAACCTCTCGCTGGTGGTGCCCGACGAGCGCTGCGACGCGGCGGTGCGGGCGCTCCACGACGAGCTCTTCGGGGCGCGCGCGTGAACCCCCTCTGGCTCGGGCCCGACCGCGCGGCGAAGCTGGCGAAGGAGTTCGGCACGCCCCTCTACGTCTACTCCGCGCGGGTGCTCCGCGCGCGCTGCCGCGCGATCGCGAGGGCCTTCCCCGGGGTGGGGGTGCGCTACGCGATGAAGGCCAACGCGAACCCGACGCTCCTGCGGGTGGTGCGCTCGATGGGCCTCGGCGTCGACACGGTCTCCGCGTGGGAGATCCAGCTCGCGCGGGAGCTGGGCTTTCACCGCAAGGACATCGCGTGGTCGGGCAACAACCCCGACGACGCCGAGCTCCGGGCGGTGCGCCGCGCGGGGGTGGTGGCCAACCTCGACGCCCTGCCCGCGCTCAAGCGTTACGGCAAGATGTTCCCCGGGGCGCCGGTGTCGATCCGTTTGAACCTGGAGGTCGGCGGCGGGCACCACCCGCACGTCGTGACCGCGGGGCCCGACAGCAAGTTCGGCCTCGCCGCGGAGGACATCCCCGAGGCCCGGGCCATCGCGCGGCGTCACGGCATGAAGATCGTCGGGGTGCACCAGCACATCGGCTCGGGGATCTTCGACCTCGACCTCTACCTCGAGGCCTTCGACGCGATCGCGGCGGTGCTTCCCGCGTTACCCGACTTGGAGTTCGTCGACGTGGGCGGGGGCTTCGGCGTGCCCTACCGCCCCGAGGAGTCTCCCGTCGACATCGCGGCCTGGGGCGCGGCGGTGATGGGCCGCTGGCGCGCGGTGAACCAGGGCCGCGCGAAGCCCTTGCGCTTGTTGATCGAGCCGGGTCGCTTCGTCGTGGCCGAGAGCGGGGTGCTGCTCGCGAGGGTGACCACGGTGAAGCGCACCCGCGACCGGGTGTTCATCGGGGTCGACTCGGGGATGCACCACCTCATCCGACCGGCGCTCTACCAGTCGTATCACCCGCTGAAGTTCGTCCCGAAGCGGGAGGGGGCGGCGCTGCGGTCGTTCGTGGTGGGGCCCATCTGCGAGAGCGGCGACGTGCTCGCCGAGGAGCGCTCGATCGTCACGCCCGACCCGGGTGACCTCATGGTGCTCGGCTGCGCGGGGGCCTACGGCTTCGCGATGGCCTCGCACTACAACCTCCGCGCGAGGCCCGCTGAGGTGATGGTCGACGGGCCCGACAAGACCTGGCTGATCCGTCAGCGCGAGGGCTACCGCGACGTGATACGGCGCCGCGACCTGCGCGCGCGGGTGAAGTGACGTCCTCGTACTGGGACGAGCACCTCGCCGAGGTCGACGTGGTCGTCGTGGGCGGCGGGCTGGTAGGCCTGCTCACCGCCGTCGAGCTCCGCGAGCGCGCCCCCTCGTGCCGGGTGCGCGTGCTCGAACGGGGGTTGCTCCCTCGCGGAGCGACGACGCGCAACGCGGGCTTCGCGTGCTTCGGGAGCCTCACCGAGGTCTTGAGCGACGCCGCTCGCATGGGAGAGGCGGCCGCGGTGGAGCTCGTCGCGCGGCGCTGGGAAGGACTCAAGCGCCTTCGCTCACGGCTCGGCGACGACTCCATCGGGTACGAGGGTCACGGCGGCGCGGAGCTCTTGTTCGGTGACGCGCGCGACGCGCTGGGCTCCATCGAGCTCGTGAACGGGTGGCTGCGCGGGGCCGTGGGCGAGGGGGTGTTCCGTGAAGATCCGGGCGGGGTGAGCGCGCGGGGGTTTGCTCAGGCGACGGCGCTGGTGACCAACGCCTACGAGGGTCAGGTCCACTCGGGGAAGCTCTTGCGCGCGCTGTGGCGCGCCGCGGGCGCGGCGGGCGTCGAGGTGATGACCGGCGCCGAGGTGGTGTCGCTCGATGAGGGCAGCGACGGGGTGCGTGTGCTCGCGCGCGGCGTCGACGGCGAGGTGACCCTGCGCGCGCCGCGGGCGGCGCTGTGCACCAACGCCTTCACGGGGGCGTTGCGCGCCGCGGGGATCGCTCCGGCGCGGGGGCAGGTGATCGTCACGGCGCCCGTCGAGGGGGGGCTGCCGTGGCG
>JAEYZO010000413.1 GCA_023428035.1 Pseudomonadota bacterium
GCGCCGACCCCCGTCGCCGCCCCCGTCGAAGAGGGTCCGCCGCTCCCGCGTGACCCCGCGGGGGTGCCCGGGCTCAACCGCGTCGACCGGCTGCTGGTCGCGATGTGCAGCCTCGGCGCGAGCGACCTGCACCTCTCCTCGGGTCGCCCTCCGGGCCTGCGCCTCGGCGGCGGCATCGAGCCCCTGCGCTGGGGCCCCGTCGACGACCGCGAGATGGTGTCGCTCCTCAAGCCCATCACCCCGCCGCACCTCTGGGAGCAGTACGTCGACGAGGGCGACGTCGACTTCGCCTATGAGGTCCCGGGGCTCTCCCGCTTCCGCGTGAACCTCTTCCGCCAGGAGCGGGGGATGGGCTCGGTGTTCCGGGTGATCCCGACGAAGATCAAGACCGCGCGGGAGCTGGGCCTGCCCGACTCGGTGCGCCGCGTCGCGGGCCTGCGCTCGGGCCTGGTGCTGGTCACGGGCCCCACGGGCTCGGGCAAGAGCACCACCCTCGCGGCGATCATCAACGAGATGAACGAGGCCCGACGGATGCACTTCGTCACCATCGAAGACCCCATCGAGTTCGTTCACCCGAACAAGCAGTCGCTGATGTCTCAGCGCGAGATCGGGCCCCACTCGCGGAGCTTCTCCGCGGCGCTGCGAGCCGCCGTGAGAGAAGACCCCGACGCGATCCTGGTGGGCGAGATGCGCGACCTCGAGACCATCTCGATGGCCCTCTCGGCGGCCGAGACCGGCGTGCTGGTCTTCGGCACGCTCCACACCAACTCCGCGGCCAAGACCCTCGACCGGATCATCAACGTCTTCCCCTCGGAGAAGCAGCCCGGCGTGAGGGGCACCCTCGCGTCGGTCACGCGCTGCGTGGTGGCCCAGCAGCTCATTCGGAAGAAGGGCGGAGGGAGGGTCGCCGCGGTCGAGGTGATGTTCGGCAGCCCCGCGCTCGCGTCGATGATCCGAGAGGGCAAGACGCACCAGATCTCGGGGCTCATCAAGCTCGGCAAGAAGGAGGGCATGATCGCGATGGACGACGCCCTCCGAAAGCTCGTCGAGGAGGGCGTGATCGAGCCCGCGGCGGGGCTCGAGAAGTCCATCGACAAGGACGAGTTCCGTCGGTGGCTGAAGGAGAACGGCGCGAGCGTGCCCGACGAGGGCCGCTGAGGGCCCTCACCCCCGTCGCCAGCGCACCCGGCGCGCGAGGCGCATCGCCGGGTCCTCGACCCAGCGCTTCATCGACCAGCCCACGAGCAGCGAGAGGGCCACCGCCGCGAGGAGGGTGATCGTCGCCCCCGCGGGGCCCATCCCCACGCGCGAGCCCACGTGCCAGACGGCCTGCCCGCCCGCGAGGGTGTGCGTGAGGTACACGCCGTAGGAGACCCCGCCGAGCCACACGAGCCAGCGAGACGACAGCCAGCGCGAGAGCGCGCCGCGACGGCCCGCGGTCACCAGGACGGCCGCGGTGAGCCCGCCCATCAGCGGTTCGAGCCTGCCGTACACGCGCCACGCGGCGAGCGAGAGCGCCACGGGAGCGAGGGTCATCCACAGGGCCCTCCCGCGGGTGCCGCACCACCACGCGAGGGCGCCCATCGCGAAGAGGTACAGGTGCGGCACGAACCAGTGCTTGGGCACCGCGAAGGTCATCGAGGCGTAGAGCGAAGGCGCGACGGAGAGCAACAGCGCCCACGGAGCGAGCGCGGCCCGACGGCGGAGCGCGCACACCGCGAGGATGAAGGCGAGGTAGAGCTGCACCTCGACGGCGAGGGTCCAGTACACCTGCTGGATGGGCCGCACCCGCAGCACGCCCTGCAGGTAGAAGACGTGCGCGAGCACCTCGCTCACCGAGTGCGTCGCGGGGCCGCGGCGGGTGAGCACCGAGATCCACCCCGGGAGCAGCGCGAGCGCGATCGAAGCCCAGTACGGCGGGTCGAGCCTCACCTGACGTCGAAGCGCGAAGCGGCCCGCGTCGCCGAGCGAGACCGGGCGCTCTCCCACCGAGTGCGCGATCACGAAGCCGCTCAAGACGAAGAAGACCTCGACGCCCACCCACCCGTGGCGCGTCGCGCGCACGAAGCCCTCGCCCAGCGCCGCGGTGAGCCCGGGTCGCAGCCTCCCCCCGGTGAAGTGGTAGAGCATCACCGCGAAGGCGGCGAGGCCGCGCAGCGAGTCGACGAGGGTGTACCGCGGCGCGCGAGGCAACGGTCAACGCAGCACGGTGAGCACGCCGCCCTCGCGACCGAGGTAGATCGGGAACGACAGCCGAGAGCCCTCAGCGTCTTCGGTGCCGCGCAGGAGCGGGCCCCAGTCCTTCGCGATGGCCTCGATGAGGCGACCGTTGGCGACGAGGCGCAGGTCGAAGTTCTCGGCCACGAGGGGCTCCATCGCCCAGCCGGGCTCGTTCCAGGTCTCGTTGAGGGCCCGCGCGGCGGAGGCCTCGTTGTCGGCCCAGTCCTCTCCGTAGGCGACCGCGGCCTCGCGGGTGGCGCGCTCCTTCCAGCGGGTGACGGCGTTGAAGTCCTTACGCGCGAAGGCCTGGTGGATGGCGCGGATCACGTCGGCGGCCTCGGTGATGGTCGGCCCGTCGAGGGTGAGCACCGGCGCGCGCTCCCAGGCCCAGGGGGCGAAGGGCGAGGCCACCTCGAAGTCTCCCGAGACCGAGTAGGGGAAGCGCTCCTCCCCGGCGCCGTCCCAGCGCAGGCGCATCAGGCCCGTGCCCGGGTCGTCTCCGGGGATGTTGTCTGGCCCGTAGGTCGACGCGTCGACGAGCACCGTCACGCCCTCGGCGGGCTGGGCGACGTCTCCGTCGCGCACCCTCGACGGAGACTCCCCCGGCCGGAGGATCACCTCCACGGAGTTCAGCCCGTCGACCATCACGTGGTTCATCGGGAAGGTCACGCCCGGCGCTCCCTCCTCGATGTGCGCCATGGGGATGTCGTTGCAGCGCACCTCGGCGGCGGCGCCCTCGACCTTCACCCTCACGATCACCGCCGCGCGCGCCACGCGGTCACCCGGGCAGGCGGAGCGGGCCGCCCACCTGCTTCTCGTCCATGAGCTTCATCTCGCCGGTCCAGTCGAGCCAGCCCACCACCACGGCGCGGCCCTTGGCCTTGATGCCCTTGAACTTGATCTTCTGCACGTCGAGCCCGAGGCCCTTGGCGTCTTTCACCACGTAGCCCTCGCAGCCGAAGCCGCTCTCGATGCCGCCGGTGATCTGCACCCAGCGCGAGCTGCCCACCGTACAGGTCACCTCGAGCTTGGCCTTCGAGTCTCCCTCGATCTTCTTGGGAGAGAACTCCGGCCCGGCGGGGGTCTTCCTCTCGAACGAGGCCTTCACCTTGAAGAGTGCCTCGATGGAGCCCTCGGCCTTCAGCACGAAGCCGTAGCCCTTGATGGTCAGGTCGACGCCGAAGGCGAGCTTCATCTCGACCTTGAAGACCTGAACGCCGACGTCGAGGGCGTAGCCCATGAAGACCTGGTGGTCGGTGTGCTCCTTCCAGCCCCAGGTGGCCTTGAAGAAGCCCGTGAAGACCTGGAACTCGAAGCTGAAATCCCAGCCCACCTTGGGCTTGAACGACCTGATGGCCTTCCAGATGTCTTGGAGCGTCTGGACGATGTTGTTGATCGCGTTGACGATCGCGAGCACCCGCTCGAGCACGTCGACCTTCTGGCCGTTGCGCTTCAGCACCATCTTGAAGCGCGTCGACAGGGGCTCGCTCGACGCCGGGATCGACTCGTACCACTGCGGCGTCCAGTTACCTCCGCGGTCGGCGCTCTCCCTCAGCGCGAAGCCCGAGCCCGTCTTCGGGTCGCGGTAGGCCGCGGTGAAATCCTGCCGCACGAGCTGACCGTTCTCGCGGCTGGAGGTGTACGTGCGCGTCGAGCGGTCGCTCCCCAGCCGGTTGTCGAGGGAGGCGTTGACGCTCGAATTGCGCCCCTGCGGCGTGGTGGTCGAGCTGCGGCTCGCCTGCGCGGTGATGCCCGGCAGGTTCACCCCCGCGGTGGAGGTCCACTTCACGCTCTGGTCGCCGCGGTTGGTGCTGCGCTTCACCGAGCCGTTGGCGAGCGGAGGGCAGGTGAGCTCCAGCTCCCACTGGTCGTCGGGGTAGACCCGCACCAACGTGTGCTGCGACTTCACCGCGCCGCCGCGGGGGCGCACGCCGCAGACCTCGGCGCTCACGCGGTACACCGCGGGCGTCACGCTGAAGGCCCAGATCTCCCAGAAGGCCGCGGCCCAGCCCTTGGTGTCCGACACCCGCGCGGGGCGGTACACCGTGATCGAGGCCGCGAGCTTCGACTCGTGCAGGGTCACCGCGCCCTTGGGGTCGGTCACCCGGATCAGCGGGTGCTTGCGCGTCTTGCAGAAGGGGTGGTCCGAGACGATCGAGAAGGTGAGGTTGGTCTTCTTGTTCTCCCTGGGGCCGCCGGCGACGACCTCGATGACGGTGCCGCTGAGGTAGGGGCTCTTGACGCGGGTGCCGCCCGCGGCGAACTGAAAGTGCGCGGGGTGGGTGCGCTCCTTCGGGGGGCTCTTCGAGGGGCCGATCCAGGGCGCGTTCACCGCGGGCGGCGGGCGCTTCTCGGTGACGGTGAAGCTCTTGAGGTCGCACGGGTCCTTCGGGATGGGCAGCCCGCAGGGGAGCCTCCCGTTGGCGGGGGTGGGCGACTGGTTGAGCCTGCACTGCGCGTCGGTCTGCGCGCGGGCGAGCTGCCCCGAGGCGGCCTGGGTGCGGGCCCGCTGCGCCGGTCGCGGAGGGGGCGGCGGCGGGGGCTTCGCGGGGGTGCCGTAGAACCAGTCCATCAGGCCCATGTCAGAGCACCTCGTCGTCGCTGAGCGCCGCGGTCATGGCGTCGAGGTCCTCCCTCGCGCGCGCCATCATCAGGTCGACCTTCTGCCGACCGTTCAGGCCCTCGCTCTCCAGGGTCTCCCTCGCCCACGGGATCGCGGGGTGCCGGTCGAGCTCGGCCCCGTACAGGAACATCAGGTCGCAGAGCCTCCCCACGTCGTACTCGGTCTCGACGCCGTAGCGCGCCCCGAAGCGCGCGCCCCAGCGCACCCACTCGTAGAGGGCCTCGTCGTCCATCTCGCCGGTCTCGTCGGGCCACACCCGGCGCAGGTGCGCGGCGATGTTGTCCTCGAAGGTCTCGACCGCCGCGCGCGCGAGGGCCTCGACCTGCTCGGGGCGCACCCGCATCAGCATGGCGTCAGTTCCCGGGGAGCAGCAGCCGGTCGATCTGCTGCCCGATGGCCTTGTCGGCCTGGCGGATGGCCTGGTCGGCGAGCTTCTTCGCCCACGGGGGCAGGCCCCGGCGGTCGACCCACCGCTGGATGTTCTGCGTCGCCACCGTCGAGGCCACGTTCTTCAAGAGCCCCGAGACGGCCTCGCCGTGCCGCGCCTGGAGCACGGAGAAGAAGGGGTCTCGCGCGAGGCCCTCGCGCAGGTCGGCCGCGACCAGCACGCCGTAGGTGGCCGAGGTCTTGGTGACGGCCTTGAGCTCCTTCACCGCGCCCGCGAGGAGCGGGTTCGACTTCACCTTCGGGTTGTTCTCGATCGACTTGAAGCCCGCGTCGACGATCATCCCGACGCCGTCGGTGATGGCCTGCTCGGCGATCTTCGAGAAGTTCGGGCGGCGGCCCTCCTTGAGGGCGGTCGCGACCTCGGTGACGGTGTTCTTCGCGAGCGAGGTGATGCGCTCGCGCACGCGGTCGGGCACGCCCAGGCGCTGGAGGGTCTTGTCGACGAGCCCCCCGACCTTCTCGGCGAGCTCGGCGGGGTTGATCGCGTCCTTGAGCTTCTGGAGGATCCCGCCGGGGGTGCCCTGGAGCTGCAGCGCCGCGGCGGTGGCGGTCTGTTGCGAGCCGACGGCGTCGTTGGTGCCGCCGTCGCCGCAGTTGATCTTGACGAGGCCGCCGTTGATGTTGACCAGCGAGCCGCCGATGACGTGGATGGTCTTCGCGTCGAGCGTGATGTGGTCGGGGGTCAACACGATCTGCGAGTCGCCCACCTTCAGCGCGATGCTCTTGTCGGCGTTGAGGGTGTAGTTGGTGTCGACGCGCAGCGCGGCGCCCACCCCGCCGTGCACGGCGAAGGCGTAGTTGCCCTCGATCTCGAGCGAGTCGTTCTGCTCGATGTTGGCCATGCGGTCCTTCTGGACCGTGATCATCTCGTTGGCCTGCACGGTCTTCGTGCGGTCGTTGCCCACCACGAGGGTCTGGTTGCGCCGCACCACCGTGTCGTAGTCGCGCTGCGCGTGGACGAAGATCTGCTCGTTGTCGGCGAGGTCTTCGATGCGGAGCTCGTTGAAGCCCTGGCCGCCCTTCGACGACGAGGTCTTGAGGGTGCTCTTGGTCTTCTCCGCGGGCAGGGGGTAGGGCACCGCGTTCTCGCCGTTGTAGACGCAGCCGGTGACCAGCGGCCGGTCGGGGTCTCCCTCGAGGAAGTGGACGACCACCTCCATCCCCACGCGAGGGATGAACATCGAGCCCCAGGCCGCGCCGGCCCAGGCCTGCGCCACGCGCACCCAGCACGAGGCCTTCATCGGGCGCTGACCGCCGGGGCGGAGGTCCCTGCGGTCCCAGTGGAAGCCCACCAGCACCCGGCCGTGGAAGTCGGTGTAGATCTCCTCGTCCTCGCCGGGGCCCGCCATCACGGTGGCGGTCTGCGGGCCGTGCACGAGCGCGCGAGGGACGGTGCGGGCGGGGCGCCAGGGCACGTCGGCGGCCACCACCACGAAGCGGTTCCAGTAGCGCTGGGTGACGCGGTCGCCGCCGGAGGTGGGCTCCGAGGCGAAGGACTCGTCCATCGCGCGGGTGATGGCGCGCACGTGCTCGCTGTTGCGCACGTCGTCGGGGATGTCTCCCCACGCGGCTCCGTGGTGCTCGACGGTGAGCACGAGGTAGCGCTGGTCGAGGTCTCCGCGCAGGTGGCCCTGGAGGGCGTAGGCGCGGCCCGGTGAGAAGCCGGTGATGTTGCTTCGGCCGGCGCCGAGCTTCGCCGGGGAGAGGTTCTCCTCGTGTCGCACCCGGGCCCGACGCGCGCCGTGGTGGGGGCGGTAGGCGTGGGCGTCTTCGTCGTAGACGCCGAGGGTGAAGCCCGCGGGGTAGTCGTAGACGGGGCGATCGCCGCCGTCGCCGGGGTGCCGCGGGGTGAAGTCGATGAAGGCGCGGGGGTGGGTGAAGTCGAAGTCGCGCAGCGCGACGCCCGTGGGGCGGAGCTCGCGGTGCCAGTCGAACCAGTCGACGCTCTCGGCGCCGTGGGTGGCCATGCCGGCGTCCATGATCTGCACGGCGCCGTCGTCGAGGGTGGGGACGTCTTCCCAGCGGTGGCCGTCTTCGGCGAGGCACCAGGTCTCCGTCGCGCCGTCGTGGCGGAAGAAGAAGGGCACGCCCTCTTCTTCGAGGAGTCGGCGCACGAAATCGAGGTCGCTCTCGCGGTACTGCACGCAGTACTCGCGCGGCGGGAGCTCGTCGAGGGAGCCCGGGTAGTCGAGCCCCGCGTCGCCCTGGTAGATCCCCGCCTCCTTCAAGACGTCCTGGATGATGGTGGGGACGTTCACGTCTTGCCACACGCGGGAGTTCACCCGCTGCTCCAGGGCGCGGAGGGTCGGGACCACCACCACCCGGGCGAAGCGGTAGCCGCCGGTGGAGCCGAGGTCCTCGACGCGCCAGACGATCCCCCGCAGGGCGCGGGTGATGTGCGCCCGGCGGATCTCGAGCGAGACGGGCTTCTCGAGCACCTCGTCGATCACCGCGTCGGTGGAGCGGTTGGCGAGGATCAGCGACGCCTCGTAGAGCGTCGACATCCCCTCCTTGATGAAGACGTGCACGGGGCGCCAG
>JAEYZO010000472.1 GCA_023428035.1 Pseudomonadota bacterium
GTGCCGCACCGAGGCGCAGGCGCACGCCGCGCTCGACGCTGGGGCCGACGGGGTGTGGCTCGACTTCCTCGAGCTCCAGGGCGTCGGCCGGGCCCTGCGCGCGCTGCGCGCGAGGGGCGCTCGCTTCGTCGGCGTCGCGCCGCCGAGGATCACCCGGCCCGGGGAGGAGAAGATCCGCGCGTACCTCCGCTCGCTCGAGCCCGACGCGACGCTCGCGCGCGGCCTGGGCGCCCTGAACGACCCGCTCCCAACGACCCTCGCCGTCGGAGACGCCTCGCTGAACGTCACCAACCGCGGCTCGGCGGCGGCGGTGCTCGCGGCGGGCCTCTCGGCCTTCACGCCCTCGTTCGACCTCGACGGCGCGCAGCTCGCGTCGCTCCTCGGGTCGGGCTTCGCGCCCTGGGCCGAGGTGGTGGTGCACCACCCGATGCCGCTCTTCCACATGGAGCACTGCGTGATCGCGGCCACGCTCAGCGAGGGCGCCGACTACCGGAGCTGCGGGCGCCCCTGCGACCGCCACCAGGTCTCGCTCCGCGACCGCGCGGGGCTCGACCTCCCCGTCGAGGCCGACGTGGCCTGCCGCAACACGGTCTTCCACGCCTCGTCGCAGAGCGCTGCGGAGCTCGTCCCGACCCTCCGCGCTTCGGGGGTGCGACGCTGGCGCGTCGAGCTCGTGCGCGAGGGCCCCGACGCCGCGGCGAGGGTGGTCGAGGCCTACCGCGCGCTCCTCGAAGGGCGCCGCGACGCGCGCGCGGTGTGGCGCTCCCTCAAGGCCGACGCCGGCTACGGGGTCGTGCGCGGTTCGCTGCGCGTGCTGCAGGGCTGAGCGCGCTCAGCGCAGCCGCCGGGTGCCGATGCGGTGCCGACGCACCCACGCGGTGAGCACCACGAGGAGCCACCAGGGCGTGTAGAGCTGACCCCGCATGAAGCCCTCGCGCACCGCGCGAACGGCCTTGCGGTCGAGGCCGAGCTCGGGCCCGTCGGGCTCGGGCAGGTCGAGGCCCTCGCGGAGCCAGCGGCGGTAGGGGAGCGCGAAGCCAGCCTTGGGGCGGTCCCACACCTCGCGCGGCAGCTCGGTGCCGATGGAGTCGAGCACGAGGGGCTTGTTGCGCCGCGGGTCGAGCTTCACCTCGGGCGCGATCGAGAGCGCGTACTCGACGAGGTCGACGTCGAGGGCCGGCGCGCGCATCTCGACGCCGTGGGCCATGCTCATCTGGTCGCCGTCGCGCAGGAGGGTGTTCTTGAGGTAGTGCCCGACCTCGTAGCGCGAGAGGCGGTCGAGGGGGTCGACGCCCCCGGGCTCGGTGATGAAGCGCAGGGGCGAGGGGCGCGACTGCCCGCGCAGCCGGTCGAGGCCCGCGAAGGGGAACACGCTGCGCTGCGCCGCGTACGCCGCGCGGTCGGGGTTGCGCGAGAGGAGCGTCTGCGCGAGGCGCTCGGCGGCGGTGTCGCGCCGCATCGGCAGGTGCTTCACCACGGGCGGGAGGGTGTCCTTCAGCGCGCCGGGCACCATGCGCGCGCCGCGGCGCAGCCACGGGAAGGTCTGCCGCGAGCCGTACCCGAGGAAGAGCTCGTCGTTGCCCTGCCCGCTCACGGCCACCCTGAGGCCCGCCTGGCCGATCGCGTGGGTGACCAGCCAGGTGTTCACGCCGTCCTGGCTCGGGTGGTCGAGGTCGGCGATGGCCCGAGGCACGAGGGCGCGCGCGACGTCGAGGCTCACCTCTACGCGGTCGTGCCTGGGCGAGAAGCGCCGCGCGACGAGGTCGGCGTACGGGGCCTCGTCGAGGGCCGAGTCCGCGGCGCCGAACACCACGCTGAAGGTGCGGAGGTTGCTGAAGCGCCGCGAGAGCCAGGCGACGTTCGACGACGAGTCGATGCCCCCGGAGAGGAGCACCGCCACGGGCACGTCGGCGACCATCACCCGTCGGAGCGCAGCGTCGAAGCGCGAGCGCACGCCCTCGACGGCCTCGCGGCGGTCGCGCACCACGCCCGCGGGCAGCTCGGCGAGGCTCCAGTAGCGCCGTCGGCGGAGCACGCCCTCGGGGCCCACCGCCACATGCTCGCCCGCCTCGACGCAGCGGACCCCGTGCAGGATGGTGTACGGGTCGTAGACGGAGCCGTACACCAGGGTCGCGTCGAGCCCGTCGTCGTCGAGCTCGCGCTCCGCCGCGCCCATCTCGAGGAGTGATCGCACCTCGCTCGCGAAGGCGACGCGGCCTCGGCCCTCCACGACGTAGAGGGGCTTCTCGCCGAGCCGGTCGCGGACGAGGTGGAGCCTGCGCTCGAGCCCGTCCCACAGGGCGATGGCGAACATGCCCTTGAAGCGCTCGACGCAGCGAACGCCCCACGCGCTCCACGCCGCGAGCACGACCTCGGTGTCGCCCCGGGAGGTGAACCGCTCCCCGCGGCCCTCGAGCTCCTCGCGCAGCGCGGCGAAGTTGTAGACCTCGCCGTTGAAGACGACGGCGTAGCGGTCGCCGCGGAGCATGGGCTGGTGCGCGGCGGAGGACAGGTCCTGGATCGACCTGCGCCGGTGGCCGAGCCACACGCCGCCGGAATCACCGAGCGAGGCCGAGAACTCGCCCTCGTCGTCAGGGCCCCGGTGCGTCATCGCGCGCAGCGCGGCGCGGGTGTCGAGGCCGGCGAGGTCGCCGATCGCTCCCGCGATGCCGCACATGGCTCAGCGGCGCACCGCGGCGACGTCGCGAACGAACGCGAGGGTCTCCGCCGCGCAGCGGGACCAGCTCCGCGAGAGCGCCGACGCGTAGGCCCGGGCGGCGAGGTCGTCGCGGAGCTCGGGCGATGCCGCGAGGCCGCGGAGCGCGCGGGTCACCGAGGAGACGTCCTCGGGGTCGAAGTAGACCCCCGCGTCGCCGAGCACCTCGGGCATCGGCCCGCGGTCAGAGCTCGCGACCGGCAGCCCCGCGGCCATCGCCTCGACGAGGGTGTTCGGGAGGTTCTCGCAACTCGACGCGTACAGAAACACCTCCGCGCGATGGTACTTCGCTGGAAGCGCGGCGTGAGTGACGGCGCCCCGCCAACGCACGAATTCTCCGCTCGGGTCAGCGCGCCGCGCCCACGCCGTGAATACGCGGCGGTCGGCCTCACGATCGGCGCCCCCGACGAGCTCGAGGCTCAGGTCGAAGCCCTCGCGGCGGAGCCTCGCGACGGCCTCGGCCGCGACGGCGTTGTGCTTGTACGGCGAGAGCTGCGAGACGTAGAGCACGCGCAGCGGGTCGTCGGGGCCGACGCTGCGCCGCGCGGGGCGCGGCTCGAACCTGAACCTGTCGTCCACGCCGTGAGGGATCACCGCGACGCGCGCGGGCCGCGGGCGCAGCGTCGGCAGTACGGACTGCGCCGCGTAGCGCGAGAGGAAGATCACGCCGTCGGCGCGTGAGAACGACCGGGACTGCACCTCGCGCAGCGCCCGCAGGCGCCAGCCGAGCGGGCCGAGCCCGAAGCGCCGACGCTCCCTCTCCTCGAACGGGAGCATGTTGCGGGACATCACCACCACGGGGCAGTGAGAGGCCCCGGCGAGTCCGCCCGGCGCGAAGAGCGCCCCGAGGCCGCGGGTGAGCGCGGGCAGCTCGCGGAGCCGCCAGGCCGACCGCGACGCGAGGGACCCGTCGAGGGCCGCGACGCGAACGGCCCGCAGCCACGGCC
>JAEYZO010000502.1 GCA_023428035.1 Pseudomonadota bacterium
AGGTGGCCGAGCACGCCGCCTCGGTGCGGGGCGAGGCCGCGAAGTCCGCCACCCGCCGCGTCGGCCAGCTCGGCGCCGAGTCGAAGCTCGTGCGCGGCACCTCGAACGCCCTCGCGCTCCGCCCCGGGGTGCGCTTCACCGTGGTCGACGCCTACGGCGAGGCCAGCGAGGAGTTCCTGGTGGTGCGCGTGCGCCACGAGGGCAGCGCGCCGGAGCAGCTCCGCGGCTACGACGACCAGGCCGACCGCTACCGCAACACCTTCGAGGCCGTGCCCTCGGCCAACGGCTGGAGACCCCCTCGGGTCACCCCCCGCGTGCGCGCGACCATGCCCCACCTCGCGCGGGTGCTGAACGCCGACGGCCAGCAGCCCGTGGGCGCCGTGGCCCTCGACGAGAAGGGCCGCGTGCCCGTGGAGTTCCCCTGGCCCCTGCTCACCGGCGACACCGCCGCCCGGCGCTGCAAGGTGCCCGCGATGCAGCCCGTCGCGAGCGACGGCTTCGGCTTTCACTTCGCGCCGCGGGTGGGCGCCGAGGTGCTGGTGAGCTTCATCGACGGAGACCCCGAGCGCCCGGTGCTCCTGGGCTCGGTCTACCCCGCGACGGGTCAGCTCCCCGAGGCCGTCGACGCGCTGCGCACCCGCTCGGTGCTGCGCACCGGCACCGTCACCGCCAGCGGCGCCGAGTACAAGCCCGGGCACTTCAACGAGCTCGCCTTCGAGGACCTCGAGGGCTCCGAGCTCCTCTCGCTGCGCGCCGAGAAGGACATGAAGGTCGAGGTCCTCAACGACCGCGCGACCACCGTCGGCCACGACTCCACCGAGGCCGTCGAGAACAACCTCACCCTCGACGTGAAGGTCGACCGCACCGAGACCGTCGGCGGCAACCACAAGCTCTCCGTCGAGGGCGACCTCGACGTCTCCGTGCAGGGCAAGACCTCGGAGTACGTCGCCGACACCTGGCAGATCTCCGCCGACGAGGGCCTCACCCTGCAGTGCGGCGGCAACGCGAAGGTCGAGCTCGTGCCCAACGAGATCACCCTCACCGCGAGCAGCAGCCTCACGCTCAAGGTGGGCGGCAACACCATCGAGATCACCACCTCGGGCATCACCCTCAAGGTGGGCGGCTCGAAGGTCGAGCTCACGCAGGCCAGCGTGAAGACCGCCTCGGGGGCCGGCTCGGTGGCGGTGGGCCCGGTGAGCGTCAACGTGAACAACGGCGCGCTGGAGGTGATCTGATGGGCGCCCCCGTGGTGACGACGGGCTCCCCCGTGCTGTGCGCGCACGGCGGCAAGGTGACCCTGATCCCGATGCCCAGGGTGAAGGCCAACGGTCAGCCCGTGGTGCTCATGGCGACGCCGGGGATGGTCGCCGGCTGCGCGTTCCCGCCGCCGCCGGTGGCGAACGGGCCCTGCGTGACGGTGAGCTTCCTCACGGGCACGACCCGGGTGAAGGTGATGGGGCAGCCCATCCTCACGCAGGCGAGCGCGAGCACCGCGGCCCCCACGGGCACGCCGGCGGTGGTGGTGATGGGCGAGCCGAGGGTCACCGCGTTGTGAGCGTGCGCCTGCGCGACGTCCACCAGGTGTGGAGGCTCGACTGGTCGAGCCGCGAGGGCGGCGGCCAGCGCTTCGACACCGTCGCGAAGGCGCGGCGCTTCCTCGATCGGTGGAGAGCCGACGCCGTCGCGGTGTCGTCGATGCGCGCGCTGCTCGCGCGGGGCGCCGAGCCGGCGCAGTGGCTCACCGACGACGAGGTGCTGCGTCGCTGCGCCGAGGCGATCTCTCGGGGACGGATGCGCGCGTGGCCGGTGGCGCTCCTGCGCGTCGACGACCTCGCCCGCGGCGCGGCCGAAGACCAGCCCGACGAGGCGTTGGAGCAGGGTTCGCTCCACGAGGAGAAGACCTGGATCGAGATCGAGCTCACCGACATGGAGGGCAACCCCATGCCGGGCGAGCGCTACTGGATCAAGCTGCCCGACGACACCGTGCGCGAGGGCGCGCTCGACCGACTGGGCAGGGCGTACTTCGGCGGCCTCGACCCGGGCGAGTGCGAGATCCGCTGGCCCGATATGGATGAAGAGGCGACGGTCGAGGTCGAGCGCGCGGTCACCGCGCCGGCCGTGGCCCGGGCCTCTCCGAAGGACTGGATCGAGATCGAGCTGACCACGATGGACGGAGAGCCAGTGCCCCGCGAGCGGTACTGGATCAAGCTCACCGACGGGACCGTGCGAGAGGGGCGGCTCGACGACCAGGGCCGGGCGTTCTTCAACGACCTCGACCCAGGCGAGTGCGAGGTCCGCTGGCCTGACCTCGACGAGGAGGCCACGGTGCCCGCAGAGCAAGCCGCGAGCGCGGGCGAGCCCGCGCGCGAGCGGTCGTGGGTCGAGTTCGAGCTCGTCGACATGGACGGCGCGCCCATCGCGAACGAGCGCTACAAGGCGAAGGGGCCCGACGGCGTCGAGCGGATCGGGCGCACCGACGTGATGGGGAGGGCGCGCTTCGAGGGCGTCGACCCGGGGGATTTCGAGATCGTGTGGACCGACCGCGACGAGGAGTCGATCGAGGAGGTCGCCGCGCCGTGACGCGGTGACGTTGAGTTGAGAGCCGGAGGCGAGACGGATGCCGTATCACACAGTTTCTCAAGGCGACTGCCTGAGCAGCATCGCCGATGAGCACGGGTTCTTCTGGGAGACGCTCTGGAACGCTCCTGAGAACGCCGCGCTGAAGGAGCGTTGCAAGGACCCGAACACGCTCTCGGTCGGAGACCGGGTGTTCGTCCCCGAGAAGCGCATGAAGAGCTTCATGCGGCCGACGGGGGCGCGGCACACCTTCAAGGTGAAGGGCGTGCCGGTGAAGTTTCGCGTGACGCTGGCGTGGGGCGATGAGCCTCGCGCGAACGAGCCCTTCCGCCTGGTGATCGACGGAGAGACCTACGAGGGCGTGATGACGGGCGAGGGGGGCGTCGAGGTCAACATCCGCCCCGGCGCGCGCAGCGGCTCGCTCATCGTCGGAGAGGGCGAGCGCGAGACCGAGTACGAGGTGCGGCTCGGCGCGCTGCCGTCGGTCGAGGCCGTGGCCGGCGCGCTCGAGCGGCTGCAGAACCTCGGCTACTACGACGGGGCGCCGACGGACACGCTCGATGATGACGCGCGCGCCGCCGTCCGCGCCTTTCAACACACCCAGGGCCTCGACGCGACGGGCGAGCTCGACCTCGCCACGCGCTCGAAGCTCCGCGAGCTTCACGACGGAGCCTGAACGTGCCTGAGTATCCCCCCCCGATCGCACACGCGGACTTCCTC
>JAEYZO010000525.1 GCA_023428035.1 Pseudomonadota bacterium
CGCCCGACCCGACGGAGCATGTCCACCTCGGCGCCGCGGCGTGGACTGAAGGCCCGCCCACCGCGCACGAGGGCACACAGGCCCTCGACCTCTCGGTCGCGCAGGCCCTCTTCGGAGACGCTCTGCCCGACGACGCGCCCGCGCAGGAAGCCCCCGACCTCGGCACCCAGGTGATGTCGCGGCCCTTCGCGCCAGCGCCCTCTCCCGCGCCCGCCCAGCCGCTCACCGAGCCGCCGCGCGACGTGCGCGAAGAGACCCGCGCGATCGACCTCGACACGGCCTTCGAGGGCGGCGCGCTCCCGGGCGTGGCCGCCCCCCACGACTGGCGGGGCTCCTCCGTCGCGGGCGAGACCGACCCCTTCTCCTCTCCCGGCTCGCGGCAGGGCTACACGCCCCTCACCACGCTCAGCCCGCAGCGCGGCCTCACCCCGCCGCCCGCCTACGAGCCGCCCGCCTACGAAGCTCCCCCGCCTCCGCCGGCCTTCGACCCGCCGTCGAGCCCTCGAGTGTCGGCCGCGCCCTTCGCGCCCGCGACCCCGCCCGCGCAACCGCGGTCGGGCTTTCCTGGCGACGACCCCTTCGCGCCGATGAAGACCATGGCGATGCCCGTGTGGCAGACGCCGCCCCTGTCGCAGCCCTCGCCGCCGCCGCGCGCGTCGGCGCCCTCCGCGCCCGCGCAAGAGGGCACGCCCCGCTGGATGATCGCCGCGGGGCTCGTCCTCGCGCTGGTCATCCTCGCCGCCGGGACCTTCCTCTTCCTACGCCTGCGTTGATTGTCGCTCGCGGTCGTGGTGCCATCGGGCGCGATGCCCCCGGCCGCGCGACTCGGCGACAACCACGTCTGCCCCAAGGTCGAGCCCGGCCCCGTGCCTCACGTGGGCGGGCCCATCCTCCCTGGCTGTGAGCCCACGGTGCTCATCGCGAACAAGCCCGCGGCGCGGGTGGGCGACAAGGCCCAGTGCAACGCGCCCCCTGACACCATCAAGATGGGCGCTCCCTCGGTGCTCATCGGCAACCAGCAGGCCGCTCGCATCGGCGACCCCACCGCGCACGGCGGGGTGATCGTCGCGGGCGAGTCGACGGTGATCATCGGCGACACCGCGCAGGCCGCGGTGCTGCGCGCGGCGGCGGCCTCGGGCGCGCCCTTCTGCGAGGAGTGCGAGCGGGCGCGGGCGCGCATGGCCAGCGAGAGGTCCGCCGCAACGTGAGCGGGGGCGAGCGCGCGGCCGCGGTGGTCGAGCGGCTCCGGGCCGAGGGCGAGGGCCTCTACGCGGTGCTCGACGCGGCGAGAGACGCCATGGTGCTCGCGTCGATCTCCCGCTCGGGGGAGCGCTTTCGATCGCTCTACGAAGGCTGGCAGGGAGACGGCCTCGCCGACGTGGCGCCCTACCTCGTCGAGCTGCCCGCGGGGTGCCGCTTCGTCGAGACCCTCGCGGCCGACGGCTGGGGTCACTCCTGGGGGGTCTTCGTCGTGACCCCTGACGATTTCTTCTCCCTGCGACGTCACCTCCGGCGCTTCTTGCGCGTGGTCGACCACGACGGAAAGCGCCTGTTGTTCCGCTACTACGACCCGCGGGTGATGCGCGCGTGGCTGCCCACCTGCACGCCCGACGAGACCCGCTCCTTCTTCGGGTCAGCCACCGCCATCGTCACTGAGGGCCGCCGCGGAGACACCCTCTTGCGCTTCGTGCCTGGGCCCGAGGGGGCCGAGGTCGAGACCCTCCCACTGCCTGACGAGACGCCCGAGCCATGACCGCGCTGTCGCTCCGCCTGTCGATCCTCACCGGCCCCCACTCGGGCCACGTCGTCGACGTGCCCGCCGGGGCGCCCCGCACCTTCGGCCGCGGCGCCGCGAGCGACGTGCAGCTCCTCGACGAGGCGATGTCCGAGGTCCACTTCGCGGTGCACCTCGACGCCTCGGGCGCGGTGCAGCTCCGCGACCTCTCGGGCGGTGGGACCACCCTCAACGACCAGGGCGTGACCGACGGCGTGGCCCGCGACGGCGACCACGTCACCGCGGGCGCGACGCGCTTCTCCATCGCGGTGGTGTCGACCGAGGGCCCCACGGTGGAGGACGTCGACGAGATCACCCCCGAGCTCGTGGCCGCGGCGATGCAACGCAGCGCGCCCGACTGCGCGCGCTGGGCGCTTCAGGCCGAGGAGGGCTCGCTCTACGCGCTGGTCGACGTCGCCAACGAGCCAGAGCTGTTGCGCCTCTTCGAGGCCGGGGGCGAGAGCTACTGCGCCCTCGACGAGACCCGCGACCCCGACGACCTCGGAGAGACCGCCCCGGTGCTGGCGCACCTCCCTGTGGGGACGGAGTTCCTCGCGCAGGTCTTTGACGAGTGCTGGTCGATGGGCAACGCGGTCTTCCTCGCGAGCGACCGGCCCTTCCTCGAGGTCTACGACCACGTCATCCGTCAGCTCACCTGGGAGGAAGACGGCCGCATCGGGGGACTGCGCTTCTGGCTCCCGCGGGTGCTGGCGGCGCAGCTCCCGGGCACCGACGCCGAGCGGGCCGGGGCCTTCTTCGGGCCGGTGCGCGCTTTCCTCGTGGAGAGCGAAGACGGCCGCGAGGCGCTGCGCTTCTCGCTAGAGGGCGGGGCCGTGGCCCAGCGACGCATCGCGCTCCAGCTCTGATCGGGGCGCCCACACGCCTACGGTCTCGCGCATCGGCGACGGCTCGAACAACCGCGACCACAGCGCGTCGCCGTCGTCGGTGAGCTCCGCGAGGAAGGCCGCGTCGAGCGTGACCCACTTCATCTTCCGCAAGAGCCCCTGCGTCGCCTTCACGAAGGTCTGGAGCCGCGGGTCTTCGACGCCCGCGAGGCGGGTCTCTTCGACCCAGGCGCCGTCGTCCTGGGCCTCTCCCCTCAAGCGGCACTCCTGCAGCGTCGCGAAGCGGCCCACGCGCGAGAAGCCCACCCGCAGCGCCGTCTCGTCGGGCGACGTCGGGTTCGCGGCCCCGAGCTCCCGCGCCTCGACCCACGAGCGCTCGTCGGTGGTCGCGACGAGGTAGAGCCAGCGGGCCGTGTCGCCCTCGACCCACACGGGTCGCGCTGGGAGCGCAGCGGCGCAGGCGCTCGCGAAGGCGTCGAGCTCGCGCTCATCGAGCGGGAGCGACGCTTCAGGTGATGCCGCCGTGACGCGGGCGAGGGCGCGGTGCCGCTCGCGCTCGCGGGTGATGCCGCAGTTGCCGCCGCAGGAGGACATCCGTGGAGCATCCCCGCGCCGCGGAGCGGGGGCAAGGCTCCTCCCGGACGCCCGGGTGAACGGCCCCGAGGGTCACGAGGCTCTCCGTGGGCGCCTGGGTAAACGGCCGCGGGGGTCGGCGACGATTCTCGCGCCACACCGTCGCGTGGGCGTGGAGAGACGCGAGGCCCGAGCGGGAGTTCCCTCGGCTGCGGCAGCTCCGACCGACGACCCGCGCTTGACGCCGCCCCGAGCGCCGTTGCCCCATCGCAGCTCGCCATGGAGATCGTGATCGTCATGGGCTTCCCCGCGTCGGGAAAGTCCACCTGGGCCGTGAAGAACCTCGCCTCGCACCGCCGCGTGAACCGCGACCTCGACGGAGGCACCCTCGACGACCTCGTCCCCCTCATCGAGCGCGCCCTCGACGCGGGGGAGAGCGTGGTGCTCGACAACACCTACCCCACCGCCGAGACCCGCAGGCCCGTGCTCGAGCTCGCGAAGCGCCGCGGCGTACCGGTCCGCTGCGTCTGGATCGACGGCACCATCGAAGAAGCCCAGCGCAACGCCGCGACCCGCCTCGTGCAGAAGCACGGTCGGCTCCCCTCGCCCGCCGAGATCAAGTCCCTCGGCAAGAAGGACCCCAACACCTTCCCCCCGGCGCCGCTCTTCGCCTACCGCAAGCGCTTCGAGGAGCCCGACGCCTCCGAGGGCTTCGCCTCCATCGAGCGCGTGCGCTTCGCCCGCGACGCACACCCCGGCCCGAGCGACCGACGCGCGCTGATCCTCGACTACGACGGCACCCTCCGCACCACCAGGAGCGGCGAGAAGTACCCGCGCAGCCCCGACGACGTCGCGATCCTCCCGGGTCGCGCCGAGAAGCTCGCGCGCATGAAGGCCGACGGCTGGCTCCTCTTCGGCGTCTCGAACCAGGGCGACGTCGCCCGCGGAAAGCTCTCCCTCGACGACGCCCGCGCCTGCTTCGCCCGCACCCACGAGCTCCTCGGCCACGACATCGAGCTGCGCTTCTGCCCCCACGACCCCGCGCCCATCTCGTGCTGGTGCCGAAAGCCCATGCCCGGCTTCGGCGTCGAGATCGCCGTGCTCCACGGCCTCGACCCGGCGCGCTGCGTGATGGTGGGCGACCAGACCACCGACGAGACCTTCGCGAAGCGCGCGGGCTTCGCCTTCGAGCACGCCGACCGCTTCTTCGCCCCGTAGCGACTACGCGCCGCCCAGCGTCGCGAACCAGCGCCGCGGGCCCTGCCGCATCACGCTCCCCGCCACCAGCAGCACCAGCGCCGCCGCGCTCACCCACTCCAGCGGGGTGTGCGCGTGCCTCGCGATGCCGTGGATCTCCGGCACCGTCCCCCTCGGCACGATCGCGTTCGCCGCCCAGCCCGCGGCGACCCCCACCAGCACCAGCACCAGCGGCAGCGTGCGCGCCGCCTTCACGCCCGCGTGCTCTCGAAACGCACCGATGGTCACCGGCCCCGCGCCGCCCGCCACCAGCACCCACGCGAGCGCCGCGCCCACGGACATCCCCTTGTGCACCAGAACCGCCGCGACCGGGAGCGCCGCGATCGAGCCCAGACCCAGCACGTCCCCGGCGACCGCGCCCACGAGCACGTCCCACGGGCCGCAGTGCGAGGCGACGAACGACGGCGAGAGGCCGGCTTCGAGCACCGCCCCGAGCGCGAAGCCCAGGGTGAGCCGCAGCGCCGACGCGTCGAGCCGGTCGTGCGCGGCCACCGT
>JAEYZO010000603.1 GCA_023428035.1 Pseudomonadota bacterium
GACCGCCGCGGCCCTGCGGCGCGGCGACGAGCTCGGTGCCGTCGGGCAGGCGCACGGCGGCGCGGAAGATGGTGTTGCCGCTGGGGGCGCGGAGGCCCTCGACGGCGACGGTGGTGCCGAGGGCGACGCGCTGGGCGAGGGCGTCGCCGCCGCGGGTCATCACCAGCGTGCCGTCGCGGAGGGTGAAGCCGCGGACGTGGCCTCCCGGGCCGACGATGTAGCGGGCGATGGGGCCGCTCACCGAGGCCGCCTGGGGGGCGGGGCGGTCGGCGCGGTCGCCGCGGTGGCACTCGCGGGCAGGGGCGGGGGCCTCCTGGGCGAGGGCGGCGCCCGAGGCGCCGAGGAGCGAGAGCGAGAGCGAGAGGGCGAGGGTACGGACGTTCATTGCGGTGCCTCCTTCGTGATGGCGAGGGAGCGCATCGCAGCGGGCGTGCCGCGCGCGAAACGCCGTGTTTATCGTGTGTTCAGCGCGGTCACCGACGTCGGGATGAGAGACGCGCGTCGGGATCACGGACGACGGTACGGCGCGCCCAGGGTCACCAGGTGTTCAGTCGGAGACGCATCGAGCGTGGGTGGGCCGGAGACCCTTCAGTCGGAGACGCATCGAGCGTGGGTGGCGTCGCTGACCCTTCAGTCGGAGACGCATCGAGCGTGGATGGCGTCACAGACCCTTCAGTCGGAGACGCATCGCGCGTGGGTGGCGTCGCTGACCCTTCAGTCGGAGACGCATCGCGCGCGGGTGGCGTCGTTGACCCTTCAGTCGGAGACGCATCGAGCGTGGGTAGGCCGGAGACCCTTCAGTCGGAGACGCATCGCGCGTGGGTGGGCCGGAGACCCTTACATCCGGATGGGAGGCTCGGCCGAGGTGCGGGTGCCCGTCGCGACGTTGCCGCGTCGGTTCACGTACACGCGACCCTCGCAGACGGTGACCTCGAAGTTCTGCAGGTCGCGGCGGGCCTCGCTGCCGGTCTGCACGCGGCCGTCGCGGTCGAAGAGCGAGAAGTGGCAGGGGCAGCGCATGAAGCCCGCGGGGTTGGGCGCCGGCAGGGTGCAGCCCGTGTGGGTGCACAGCGCGCTCATGGCGAAGAGCCCGCCGGCGTCGCGGCCGACGAAGAACTTCACCCCGCCCGCCTGCTGGATCAGCACGAAGGACCCGACGGGGAAGTCAGTCACCGGCCCCGCGTCGGAGATGCCCGTGCCCGAGGGGCAGTTCGAGACCGGGACGTCGGTGTCGCCCGCGTCGGTGTCGACGGGCCCGGCGTCGGCGTCGCCCGCGTCGGTGTCGCCGGGCCCCGTGTCGGTGTCGCCCGCGTCGGCGTCGGGGGGTACGGGGTCGGAGCTGCACGCCGCGAGGCCCGCGGCGGTCGAGAGGACCAGGAGGTGGCGTCGAGAAAGAGAAGGAGCGTCGGCCATCGCGGGGCATTCGATAGCACGCCGCGCTCCGGGCGAGGGGCGCTCAGTCGCGGTCTTTGCGTGCCCCCGGAATCTTCGCCCGAGGAAACAGCGGGCTGCGTGAGCCGGTGCGGTTGTAGCGCCACGCGTAGGCGGCGCAGGCCAGGGCGCTGAAGAAGTGCACCGGGGGCAGGAGGTACAGCAGCAGCATCAGGCCCAGGCCGGGCACGAGGAAGAGCGCCACGGCGGCGAGGAGGTAGACCGCGCTCACGGCGCCGGCGACCATGAAGGGCGCGGCGTAGAAGAGCCCGAAGGGGCCGCCCACCAGGCCGTAGCCCAGGGCCCAGCGGAGGTCCTTCTCGGGGCCCTTCTCTCCGTGGGGGGCCTTGGGCTCCTCCCAGCCGAGCTTCTTCTCGACCACCCGCGCGGTGGCCTCTTCGACGACCTTCTTGCGCAGCTCGTCGAGCTCCTCGCGGAGCGACTTCGCCGCCTCGGCCGCGGCCCCGGCGGCGGTGACCTCTCCGCGGCCCTTCTGCCGCTGGGCCACTCGCTCGATGCGGTCGATGTCCTCGAGCCAGTCTTCGATCACCCCCCGCGGGAGCTCAGTGCGCAGCATCAGGTTGGGCATCGTCAACGGAACGCCCTCGGCCCGCATCGCGAGCACGGTCTTCTCGAACTGCTCCCGGGTCATCATCGAGGTCTCCACGGTACCACGCCGACGGCGCGTGACACGGGCCGCGCCGCAGTCGTTGCGCACCCCTATGACACTCTTGCCACGGCCGGGAGGGTCGATACACCATCCCATTCACCCGATGGCTGAGTACGTACTGTCGATCGACCAGGGCACCACGGGCACCACGGTGCTCGTGCTCGACCGCGCCGCCGCGGTGAAGGGCCGCGCCACGGTGGCGGTGCCGCAGCACTTTCCCTCGGCGGGGCAGGTAGAGCACGACGCCGAGGAGATCTGGAGCGGCGTGGTCGAGGCCATCGCGGGGGCCCTCTCGAACGCGGGGGTCGAGGGCCGAGACATCGGCGCCATCGGCATCACCAACCAGCGCGAGACCACCGTGCTGTGGGACCGCGCGACGGGCCGCCCGGTGCACCGCGCCATCGTGTGGCAGGACCGCCGCACCGCCGACGACTGCGCCGCCCTGCGCGACGCGGGCCTCGAAGCCCTGGTGGTGGAGCGCTCGGGCCTGCTGATCGACCCCTACTTCGCGGGCACCAAGGTCCGCTGGCTCTTGAAGAACGTCGAGGGCGCGCGGGCGCGGGCCGAGAAGGGCGAGCTGGCCTTCGGCACCATCGACGCGTGGCTGGTCCACAAGCTCACGGGGGGCGCGCACCTCACCGACGTCACCAACGCCTCGCGCACGATGCTGATGGGGCTGTCATCCCTCGCGTGGGACGACGAGCTGCTCGCGGCCCTCGACGTGCCGAAGAGGCTCCTGCCCGAGATCGCGCCGAGCGCGGGCGAGGTCGGTCGCACGAAGGGCGTTCCCGGCCTGCCCGACGGGGTGCCCATCGCGGGCATCGCGGGGGACCAGCAGGCGGCCCTCTTCGGGCAGTGCTGCTTCGCCGTGGGCGACGTGAAGTGCACCTACGGCACCGGGGCCTTCGTGCTGATGAACGTGGGCGCGCGCCCGAAGCCCTCGAAGCACCGGCTGCTCTCCACCGTGGCGTGGAAGATCCCCGGCGAGACGGCCTACGCGCTGGAGGGCAGCGCCTTCGTGGCGGGCGCGGTGGTGCAGTGGCTCCGCGACGCGCTCGGGGTCATCAAGACCTCGGCGGACATCGAGGGCCTCGCGCGGAGCGTGCCCGACGCGGGCGAGGTGGTGTTCGTGCCGGCGCTCACGGGGCTGGGCGCGCCGCACTGGGCGCCCGACGCGCGGGGGCTCATCACGGGCATCGGCCGAGATACCACCCTCGGGCACATCGCGCGGGCGGCCCTCGACGGGATCGCGCTGGAGGTGGCCGACCTCGTCGACGCGATGGCGGCCGACGCGGGGGCGTCGCTCGCGACGATGAAGGCCGACGGCGGGGCCTCGGCGAACGACCTGCTGCTGCAGGTGCAGGCCGACGTGTCGGGCGCGCGGGTGCAGCGGCCGAAGGTGGTAGAGACGACGGCGATCGGCGCGGGGATGCTCGCGCTCATCGGGGCGGGGATGGCGTCGTCGCGGGAGGAGCTCGCGGGCTCGCTCGTCCCCGATCGAGAGTTCGCTCCGTCGGGCGGGGCGTGGGTCGCGGCCCTCAGGGGTCGGTGGCGTGAGGCCGTGGCGCGGGCGCTCCTGCGCGCGAGGGAACGATGAGTGCTGAGACGACGAAGGCGAAGCGCAAGCTGGAGATCTCCTGGGAGGCCCTGGAGGACGCCTTCGAGAACAACGCGCCGGAGGTGCACTCGTACCTGCACCTGACGAGCGGCGAGGTGCTGCGGGTGGTGGACGGGGTGGCCGACCCGGCGATGCACCAGCGGATCGCGGCGGACGCGAGCTACCTGCGGGTCGACCCGGTGTCGTCGCGGGAGCAGTACCGCTGGATGGAGCGCTTCATCGCGACGGTGCCCGACGGCGAGCTCCGCTCGCGGCTGGTGGCGGCCATCGACGGCAAGGGGGCGTTCCGTAGGTTCAAGGACGTGCTGATGTCCTTCCCGGCGGACCGAGAGCGGTGGTTCCAGTTCCGCACCGAGAGGTTGAGGTCGTGCATGGAGGCCTGGCTCGAGGCGCACGACATCGAGGCCGAGGCGCGGCCCGTGTGGACGCCCCCGCCCGGCGAGGCCGCGACCGCCGAGGGCGAGGTCGAGGACGAGGCCGTGGCCACCCTGCGCCGCGCGCGGCTGGGCATCGAGGGCCTGCGGCGGCGGTTGCGCGAGGCCGCTGACCTCGTGCCCGCGCGGGAGATCGAGACCGCGGTGGCCTTCCTCGAGTGGCTCCGCGACCGCCGCTCGGGGGGGTGGACCGACACCTCCGAGGCGAACACCGCGACCGGCGACGAGGGCTGAGCCCCGAGGAGCGACGACGGCCGTGTTGCTCGCGCTCGTTCTCGCCGTCGCCCCGCAGCTCTCCAGCGCCGAGCTCGTGGCGCGACCTCCCCCCCCCGAGGGAGAGACCGTGCTCGACGGGGTGGTCGCGTCGATGGAGCCCGAGGGGGCCGCGCCGCGCTTCGTCCTCCGCGGAGACCTCGTGCTCCTCCTGCGCGCGGAGATGGTGATGCGCGGCGCGCCTGACCCGCTCACCGGCGAGCTCCACCCCACGGTGGTGTGGGGGGTGCTCGAGCAGCTCGTGGGCGAGCAGCTCGCGGTGCACGAGGCCGAGCGCGCGGAGGCGAGCGAGGTGACCCCCGAGCAGCTCGCGTCGATGCGGATGTGGGTGCTGCGACGTCTCGGCGGCGAAGAGGGTCTGTCGTCCCTGCTCCGAGCGACCGGCGCGGGCGAGCAGGAGTTCGACGCGCTCCTACGGCGGCGGGTGGTGGCCGAGCGCTACCTCCGCGCGCGGCGGGTGGAGGGCACCGACCCCGACGAGGCCGCGCTCCGGCGGGCGTGGGAGCGGCTGCGCGGCCCGGCGCCCGAAGGCGGAGACAGCC
>JAEYZO010000616.1 GCA_023428035.1 Pseudomonadota bacterium
CGCCCGCGCAGCCCGTCGCGGTCGCCGACGCTTCGGCCGCCGCGAGGGCTGACGGGCCACGCGCCGAGCTGACCGACCCCCGCTACCGCATCGTCGCGGAGATCTCTGAGGGCACCGGCGAGAACCCCGCGACGCTCAACGTCGAGCTCCGCGGCGGAGAGGGCTACCACGTGAACGAGCAGTACCCGATCGCGCTCGACCTTGACGTGCGCAACGGGCAGGCGCCGCGCCCCACGATGCGCCGGGGCGACGCCGCGGAGTTCACGCAGGCCGTCGCGCGCTTCACGACGCCCATCCAGAACGCGGGGCCGGGCACCGAGGTCGCGGGGCGCTTCCGCTTCGCGGTGTGCACCGCGGAGAACTGCGTGCCCGAGACGCGGAACTTCGTCGTCGCGCTACGGTGATACCCTCGGGATCGCCATGAGCGGCGACGCTGCGAGTCGGATCGATGCGGAGGCTCCCGCGGGGTGGGTCCTCGACGACGACGAGGAGCGCATGCCCGAGAGCCCGCTGCAGACGAAGATCTGCGACCTCCTCAAGCTCATCCTCGAATACTGGTGCGCGCGCCGCGGCGCCGACGCGCTGGTGGGCGGCAACATCGCGCTCCGCTGGGACAAGGCCCACCCGAGCCACGGCGTCGACCCCGACGTGTACCTGGTCGAGCCCGCGCCGCCGATGCGGCTGTCGGAGAGGAGCATCCGCACGTGGGTGAAGGGGCACCACCCTCCGCGCGTCGCCGTCGAGGTGGTGAGCGAGGGCACCGCCACGGTCGACTACGAAGACAAGCCCGCGCGCTACGACCGGAGCAAGACCCGCGAGGTCTGGGTCTTCGACCCGGAGATGCTCGGCCCCGGAGGCGGGGGGGGCGCGTTCCGCTTGCAGGTGTGGAGGCGCGGTCCGCGAGGCGGGTTTCGCCGCGTGTACGCGGGGGAGGGGCCCGCGCGAACCGAGGAGCTCGGGGCGTGGCTGGTGGTGACCGACGACGGGATGCGGCTGCGGGTCAGCGACGACGCCCAGGGCACGCAGCTCTGGCCGACGGAGGCGGAGGCGGCGCTCGCGAGGGAGCAGGCCGCCCTCGCGGAGATTGAGCGGCTCCGCGCGGAGCTCGCGCGTCGCGGGTGAGCGGCTACGGCGGCACCGGCGCCGGGCAGCCGAACGCGGCCACCAATTGCGACCCGCCCGACGCGCTACGCACCGTGTCGCAGGTGCGGCCGTAGAACCGGATCTCGCGGTGCCCGTCGCCGGACCAGTCCCACCCGTCGAGCTGACCCGTGTCGTGGATCAGGCTCGTCCCGTCGAGGCGAACGTCGACGAGGTTCGGGTCCGGAGGCGCGTGGTCGAGGTGGAAGCGGCACTCCACCAGCGACGAGGTCACCTGCGAGAACTCGCTCACCAGCTCCGTCGCCGTCGCGGCGGAGTAGTACCGCGGCGGCGTCGGGCGCGGGCGCCCACCCGCGGCGGCCATCGCGTCGAGCACGTCGCCGTAGTCCTGCACGCCGTTCAAGCCGATCACGTAGGTCGCGATGCCCGCCGTGTGGAGCGCCTGCACCGCGGCCACGGTGCGGTCGCCGTCGAGGCAGTTGATCGGACCCCACACGTTGTTCTGCGTACACACCACCGGGTTCGGCGAGGTGCAGCGGCAGCCCTCCTGCTCGACGCCCTCGTTGCAGTTGGGCGCGCCGTCGGTCGCGAGGATCACGTAGCGCTCCCCGTCGAGGTCAGGCACCGACTGGTACCAGCGCCGCGCGACGTCGAGCGCCGCGTAGGTCGGCGTCGCGCCCAGCGGGAGGTTCGCCCCCAGCGCCTGCAGGATCGCGTTGCCCGTGCGGTACGCGGGCTCCACCGCCAGCCGCGCCGACACCGCGCAGCTCGTCGCGGGCACGTCGGGCGCGTCGCGCGCCGCGGGCTGCGGAAAGACCGCGAGGCCCACCGCGAGGTTCGACTCCACGCGGGGCAGCACCGCCCGCAGCGCGTTGAGGAGCGCCGTCCACTTCACCTGCCCGTCGGTGGTCTGCTGCGCCATCGAGCCCGAGCGGTCGATGAGCAGCACCGCAGTCGCGCGACGTCGCGTGAGGGTCATCGCCGTGCCGCCGCAGGAGACGTCGCTGTTGCGGATCGGGATCGCGTCGGGGCGGCGGTACATCCCCGTGTCCGCTTCGAGGCCCGCGTCCCAGTCGTCGAGGATGTCAGGGCGCTCCTTGCCGGAGCAGGCGCAGAGCGCGGCGAGGGCGACGGCGGTGAGCGGCGCTCGCATCGCCGTCGAGCATCCCGGCCGTGGGGCGCCCGGTCAATGGAGGGTGATGACGTTCCGGATCTGGAAGGGCGCCCACAACCCCAGCAGGAAGTAGCTGAACATCGCGTGCGACAGGATCGACGGCACCAGCGACCCGCGCCACCGCGCCAGCGCCGCCCAGAGGAAGCCCGCGGGCAGCGCGAGGAGCGCGAGGGAGACGTTCCCCGTGAGGAGCTGAGAGAGCGGGAACAGCGCCCCCGCGGCGACGAAGCCCCGGGTGCTCCCGAGTCGGTCGGAGAGCCACCGCTGCGCCCCCGCGCGCCAGGCGACCTCTTCGAGCACCGCGATGCCGAGGGTGGCGAGGGTGCGGTTCGGCCCCGAAGGGAGCGCCGCCGTGCGACCGAGGGCCTTGCAGGCGTGGGAGCGAACGAGCTCGGTGAAGGCGTGCACGCCGCTCGTGTTCGGGTTGTCGACGAGGGGCCCGTCGACGGTGCAGGCCCGGAGGAAGTTCGCCGGCGCGATGAGGTACTCCGTCGCGCCCTTGAAGAGGTAGGCGAGCACCACCCCGGTGATGAGCCCGATGGCGGGGTCGCCCTGCTGGTAGCGGAAGGCGGCCTTGAGCTCGCCGTCGTCGTGCAGGGCGTAGAGGGCGCCCGCGGCGACCACGGCGTAGCCCGCGGCGAGGATGATCCACAGCGCCAGGCCTCCGACGCGGAACGAGACCGCGGGCACGAGTACGCAGACGGCGAGGAGGGCCCAGCGCGCGGTGTTGTTCACGGGCGGAGTGGTAGTACAGGCCCGCGCGCGGTGTCACCGGCGCGCGGGTCGGGGTGAGCTCAGTTGCAGGTGCTGGCGGCGCCGGGAGAGCCGTTCACCGTCACGATGCCGCCGTCGACGGGCGCGGCCGGGGAGCGCGCGCGGAAGGTCGCCATCGCGTTCTCGCTGGTCTCGTCGTGGCCGCCGACGCCGTTGCCGCCGGTGCGGGTCTCGGTGCCCTCGGAGTAGTCGCAGCGCTCGGTGGTGCCGCCGTTGCTGTTCACCGCGGAGCGCGACTGCGACGCGACGGCGGTGTCCGGCTGGTACATCGCGGTCCCGCCCGAGGTCATCAGGCGCAGGGCGGTCTTGTCGGGGCCGACGTTGCCCCCAGTCGGAGAGCCGAAGACCACGACGTCGATGTCGGTGACGCGGTCCGCGCCCTCGGTCCATTGGAAGAGGATCACGGGCTCGCCGGTGTTGGTGAGGCCCGACGAGGAGCCGACGTTCGACGCGGTGTCGCGCGCCGTGCGCATCACCGTAGAGGCGGTGCAGGTGCCCACCATCGGGGAAGACCGGGGGAGGTGGAAGTCGGGGCAGCGGCCGTAGACGTCGTTGAACTCCGCCGGGTGGTTGAGCGCGATCGTCCGGTACTGGCCGGGTCCGATCATCGCCCCCGCGGGGAAGCGCGCGACGAAGTCAGAGTTCGTCACCGAGGGCGTCGTGACGGCGCCCATGTCGTTCAGGCAGTTGCGCGTCACTACGCAGGCGTAGGTGTTCACGTCGGAGAGGTAGACGTTGGAGAGGTCGATGGCGGTGGAGGTCGGGTTGTAGATCTCGACCATCTCGGCCTCGTCCGGCAGCGCCGCGAACTCGGTGATGAGGAGGTGCGTGCCGCAGCCGTTCTCGTCGATCGCGCCGTCGCAGTCGTCGTCGCGGCCGTTGCAGGTCTCGGTCGTCGCCACGCACGCGTCGGTCGCGGGGCCCGTGTCGGTCGGGCCAGTGTCCGCGGGACCAGTGTCCGCGGGGCCCGTGTCCGCGGGGCCCGTGTCGGTGCCGCTGTCCATGGGGCGCGCGTCGAGGGGGCCCGCGTCGATGGGGCCGGTGTCGGGCGGGCCGGTGTCGGTCGGGCCGGTGTCGGTGCCGGCGTCTTCCATCGATCCAGTGTCGGTCGGGCCGGTGTCGGCAGGGCCCGTGTCCGTGCCCGTGTCCTGAGTGGTGACGTCGGGCGCGCCCGTGTCGCCGCCTGCGTCGACCACGGCGTCGACCCTCGCGTCGGAGGTGGAGCCATCGGAGGTCGCCGCGTCGACCGGGTTGGTGCCCACGTTGACGGGGTCGCTGTTACAGCCCGCCACGAGGGCGCCAGCCACCAGGAACAGATGCGACTTCTTCATGGAAGGATTTCTCCACCGCGAGGTGAAGGGAGGGACGACTCGCGGCGGCGTCCCGTCTATCAGAATCCATCGCGTCGCGCACACCTCAGCGCGACTTCGTGCCTCACCTCACCGGCCTGTCACCGTCGTCGCCGGGCCGACACACAGGCCGCCGCCAGCGCGATCCACCCCCACGCCCTCGGGGCGCCGTGGTTCTTCCCGGCGGCGGTGCAGCGGCAGCCTTCGTGGTTCGAGGGCGGGGCGAGCACCGCGGCGTCGTCGGAGCCGGCGTCGAGGCCCGCGTCGGGTGACGCGAAGAACCTCGCGACGATGGGCCAGCGGGGCGCGCAGAGGTCGGCGCCGGGCGTGCCGCGCGCGCACCCCGACGGCGCGGAGAGCTCCGAGAAGCGGAGGAGGGGCGTCAGGGTGCGCCCGTCGTCGGTGGAGCGCGCGAGGCTGTAGCCCTCGCTGAGGTGGTTGCCGCAGACGTAGAGGGCGCCGGCGTGCCACCGCAGGCAGAGCGACTGCGCGCTCGAGACGCGCTCGAAGGGCCCGCCGTCGACGCTGCGGCGGAGACGGTCGTCCTCGTGGGGGCCTCCGGTCCAGACGGTGCGGCCGTCGCCCGAGAGCGCGAAGCCGAGCATCGGGCCTCGGGTGCGGGTGACCTCGTCGAAGCTCGCGCCGCCGTCGCGGGTACGGAGGAGCACCGTGGGGCTGCCGAGGATGGGGTCTCCCGCGTCGGGGTCGTCGACGACCGCGCGGACGTACACAGTGTCGCGGTCGGT
>JAEYZO010000639.1 GCA_023428035.1 Pseudomonadota bacterium
GAGGAAGGGCGGGGGATGGAGGCGCCGTCCCGTGCTAAACGCGCAGCCCTCCCGATGGAGTGGATCGACGCCGTCCTCGCTGACCTCGAACGCGCGGGTCGGCTCCGTACACCCCGGCCCCTGACCCCCCTCGACGCCGTGCGCGCCATGCACGGCTCGCGCGAGGTCGTGGTCTTCTGCTCCAACGATTACCTCGGGCTGCGCGACCACCCCTCCCTCGCGATCGCCGCCCGTGACGCCCTCACCGAGTTCGGAACCGGGGTCGGCGCCTCTCGGTTGATCTCTGGTCACACCCGCCTCCACGAAGAGGCCGAGCGCGCCCTCGCGGAGCTCGTCGGCCTCCCCGCCGCGCTCCTCGCCTCGTCGGGCTACGCCCTCAACGTCGGAGCCCTCTCCGCCCTCATCGGCCCCGACGACCTCGTCTTCTCCGACGCCCTCAACCACGCCAGCCTCATCGACGGCATCCGACTCTCTCGCGCGCGAACGATCATCGTCCCCCACAACGACCTCGACGCCTTCGAAGCCCTCCTCCGCGACGTGCCCCCCGCCCGTCGCCGCTGGATGGTCACCGAGTCCCTCTTTTCCATGGATGGCGACTCCCCCGACCTGCTGGCCCTCCGCGAGCTTACCGCCCGCCACGACGTCGCCCTCTACGTCGACGAGGCCCACGCCGTCGGTGTCGTCGGCGACGGCGGCGGCCTCTGCCGTCACCTCGGGGTCGTCCCCGAGTGCCTCGTCGGAACCCTCGGAAAAGCCCTCGGCTCCAGCGGCGCCTTCATCGCCGGCTCACCCTCGCTCAAGTCCCTCCTCTGGAACCGCTGCCGAGCCTTCGTCTTCTCCACCGGCCTGCCCCCCACCTCGGTCGCCCCTGTCCAATTTGCGGCTCGCTTGATCCGTAGTGACCCGGAGCTCCTCACCTCCCTCGGCGCGAACATCGCCCGCCTCCGCGCCGGCCTCCGCGAGAGCTCCATCCCCCACGGAGGGAGCGAGCTCTCTCCCATCGTCCCGATCCGCCTCGACGACGACCGGCGGGTGATGCGCGTGACGGAGCGCCTTCTCGACGACGGGTACTTCGTCCAGGGCATCCGACCCCCCACCGTGCCCGGCGGAACCTCTCGCCTCCGCGTCACCCTCTCCGCCGCTCACGCCCCGGCGCAGATCGACGGTCTCGTCGCCGCCCTCCACCGCCGACTCGCCGAGACCCCGTGAGCCCCATCCTCGTCACCGGGACCGACACTGGCGTCGGAAAGACCCACCTCACCCGCGCACTCCTCCTCGCGCTGCGCCGCCGAGGTCATCGCCCCTCGGTCATCAAGCCCGTCGAGACCGGCTGCGCCGACCGCTCCCGTCCCGAAGACGGGCTCCGTCTCTCCCTCGCCTCGGGCCTCCCCCTCGACCTGGTGTGCCCGCTGCGCTTCAGCCTCCCCGCGGCCCCCACCACCGCGGCCCGCGCCGAGGGCTACACCCTCTCTCGCGACGACGTCCTCTCAGCCATCGAGGTAGCCTCTCGCCTGGGCGCACCCTTCTTCATCGAAGGCGCCGGCGGAGCGCTCGTCCCGATCACCGACGACCTCTCCTTCGCCGACCTCGCCGCGCTCCTCGGCGCGCGGGTCATCGTCGTCGCCCGCCACCGCCTCGGAACGCTCAACCACACGCGGCTCACCCTCGAAGCCCTCCGCGCCCGGGGCGTCACTCCCCTCGCCGTAGTCTTCAACGAGACCGCTACCGACGATGTCGCGCCCATCGATCACGCGGCGGAGCTCGCTCGCCTGGACCCCACGGTCCCGCGCTTCGGCCCTCTCCCGTGGGACGCCGACGACGACCGCTGCGTCGCCGCCGTCGAGGGCGTGGGCCTCGTCGACCTCGTGCTGGCTTAGAACGCAAGCGCCTCGCGGGGGTTCGAGGTCGCGGCCTTCTCCAGGGCCTCCATCGCCGCCTCGACCTCGGGCGACGCCTCGGGGAGCACGATCTCGACGTGGACGATCAAATCCGTCGGCTTCGACTTCGGGACCCCTTTGCCCCGCAGGCGCAGCTTCGCCCCGGTGTTCGTCCGCGGAGGAACCTTCACCGCCACCTCCCCCGTCGGCGTCGGCACCGTCACCTTCGCGCCCTTCCACGCCTCGATCACCGTGACCGGCACCCGAACGTGCAGGTCCTCGTCCTCCAGCCAGTACGACGCGTGCGGCGTGACGTGCACCGTCAGCAACAGGTCCCCCGGCGGGCCCCCCGACGACGACGGAACCCCTTTGCCCCCCACCCGCACCCTCGCCCCCTCCTTCGCGCCCGGCGGGATCCTCACCCTGATGCTGTTGCCGTTCACGTTCAGCCCGACCTCGTGACCGCGTACCGCGTCGGCGAAATCGACGGTGATCTCACCCTCCAGATCCCGCCCCTTCATCTGCCGCCGGGTCCGCCCGCCGGGGTCGCCGCCCACGTACACCCGCGCGCCACCGCCCCCCGCGCCGCCGAAGAACTGCGAGAAGATGTCGCCGAAGTCGACGTTCCCCCCCGCTCCCTGCCCGAAGAAGTCCTCGTACGAGGCCCCCCCGCCCCCGGCGCCCGCGTTCTGCCACTGACGAAAGCGATCCGCGTCGAAGCCCTCGCGCAACCCCACCTCGCCGAACTCATCGTAGAGGGCGCGCTTCTTCGGGTCGCTCAAGACCTCGTAGGCGTGGTTCACCTTCTTGAACGAGTCCTCGGCCTTCTTGTCACCCGGGTTCCGGTCAGGGTGGAACTTCATCGCAGAGGCCCGAAAGGCCTTCTTGATCGCGTCAGCGTCAGCGGTCTTCGAGACGCCGAGAACGGCGTAGAGGTCGGTGTCACTCATGGCGGCTCGCCACACTAAGAACGCGACCGCTCACCGTGCAATCCCCGCCGTTCGGCCCCTTCACGCGTTGCGGCGCGCGCCGCGCCGGTGCTATACGACCCCCACCCCCGAGCGATGATCATCGAAGCGCGAAACCTCCCAGCCCACGTCGCCATCACCATGGACGG
The DNA here is from genome assembly GCA_023428035.1 of Pseudomonadota bacterium. Taxonomy (GTDB): domain Bacteria; phylum Myxococcota_A; class Polyangia; order Polyangiales; genus JAEYZO01. The sequence goes on from JAEYZO010000639.1 coordinate 2,995, forward strand.
CAACGGGCGTTGGGCCGAGCTCCGCGGCCGGCCCCGCATCAACGGCCACCGCGCCGGCAGCCACGCCGTGCGCCGCACCGTGCGCGCCGCCCGCCGCCTTGGCCTCCGTGAGCTCACCCTCTACGCCTTCAGCGAACAGAACTGGGGCCGCGACCACGACGAGGTCGAAGGGCTCATGACCCTCCTTCAAGAGTTCCTGCTCTCGGAGCGAGACGAGATCATCAACAACGGCATCCGGCTGCGCGCCATCGGCAACCTCGGTCGGCTCCCCGCCCACGTTCGCGAGGTGCTCGACGCCGTGTCTACCGCCTCGGGCCCCAACGCCGGCATGACCCTCACCCTCGCGCTCTCCTACGGAGGCCGCGAAGAGATCGTCGACGCCGCCCGCGCCCTCGCCCGCGCCGTCGCCGACGGGCGCCTCTCCCCCGACGACATCACCGAGGCCCGGCTGCGAGCCCTCCTCCCCTCGGTGCAGAACGGCGACCCCGACCTGATGATCCGCACGGGGGGCGAGCTGCGGATCTCGAATTTCCTCTTGTGGGGTTCGGCCTACAGCGAGCTCTGGTTCTCGGATACCCTCTGGCCAGACTTCACCGCCGAGCACCTCTACCAGGGCATCGCGGCCTACCAGCGACGGCAACGACGCTTCGGACTGGTCCCGACCCGGCTCGGCACCCACACGCCGAACGGACACGCCACATGTCAAATACCGCCGTCCGGCTGATCACTGGGTTCATCGGCGCCGCGATCATCCTGGCGATCCTCTACCTCTGCCCTCCGTGGGCTCATGTCATCCTCGCCACCTCCGCCGCCTTCATCGCCACCTGGGAGTTCTTCAACCTCACCCACCCCGGCGACAAGCTCGGTCAGCTCCACGGCACCGCGCTCACCATGGCCTTCTACGGCCTGCTCGTCGCGACCCGCTTCGGCCGCGACAACCCCTCGGCCATCGTCTGGTTCGTCACCCTCCTCGGCCCGGTCTCCCTCCTGACGACCCTGCTCCGGCCGAGCGAGATCCCTACGGCGCTCCCTCGCACCGCGGCCCTCACCCTCGGCCCTGCCTACCTCGGCGCCACCATGGCCATGATGGCCCTGATCCGCTTCCACGGGACCAACACCCAGGGCGCGGGACTCGTCCTCCTCACCATGATGTTCGCGTGGATGAGCGACACCGGCGGCTACTTCGCCGGTCGCTTCATCGGCGGCCCCAAGCTCTACCCCAAGGTCTCACCCAACAAGACCTGGGCGGGCTCCATCGGCGGCCTCACCGCGGTGGTCCTCGGCGCAGTGCTCGCGCACTTCACCTTCCTCCCCGCCCTCCCGCTCGGAAAGGGCATCCTCCTGGCCTTCGTGGGCGGCGCCCTCGGGCAGATGGGCGACCTCGCCGAGTCTGTGCTGAAGCGCAGCGCCGGGGTGAAAGACTCCGGCGGCATCCTCCCCGGTCACGGAGGGATCCTCGACCGCATCGACGCCCTGGTCTTCTGCGCCGTCGCGATGTTCGTCGCGCTCGAGACCGGCTGGCTCGGGATCTGACTACTTCGCCCGCTTGTACCAGGGCGTCTTCACCACCACCGCGGCGCCGAAGCGCTCCCGCGCCGGGTCCTTCAAGCGCAGGGTCGTGCCGATCGAGCTCATCGCCACCGGCACGTAGGCCAGGCCAATGTTCTTACCCGTGGTGGGAGACGGGCTCCCCGAGGTGACGTACCCGAGCTTCGCCCCAGCCTCGTCGACCACCTCCCAGTGGTCGCGGGCGATGGCCCGGTCGGTCATCTCGAAGCCCACCAGCTTGCGCGTCGGGCCCTCGGCCTTGACCTTTGCGATGGCCTCCTTGCCGATGAAGTCCCCGGCGTCGAGGCGCACGGCCCAGCCGAGCCCCGCCTCGATGGGGTCGGTGGTCTCGTCGATGTCGTTGCCGTAGAGCGCCATACGGCACTCCAGCCGGAGGGTGTTGCGGCACCCGAGCCCCGCGGGCGCGACCCCGTAGGGCTCCCCCAGCGAGAGCAGCGAGCGCCACACCCTCGCGGCCTCACCGGGAGGGCAGAAGACCTCGACCCCGTCTTCGCCCGTGTACCCCGTGCGAGAGAAGGTACACGGCGCGTTGAAGAGCTCCGCGTCAGCGAAGTGAAAGGCGGGAAGCTCCCCCACCCTCGGGTCGACCCCGGCGTCGGCGAGGAGCGCCATCGCCTTCGGCCCCTGCACCGCGATCAGCGCCGTGTCGTCGGAGATGTCTCGCACCGTCGCCCCGCGCACCTCGCGGGTGAAGTGCCCGACGATCTTCTCGCGGTTCGACGCGTTGCAGACCACCAGCACCTTGTCGGCCGCGACCCGGTACACGATCAGGTCGTCGAGGGCGTGGCCCTCTGCGTCGCAGCAGAGGGTGTAGCGGGCCTGGCCGTCGATGAGCGAGAGCGTGTCGTTGGTGACGAGCCGGTCGACCTCGGAGCGCGCCGCGGGGCCCTCGATCACCAGCTCGCCCATGTGCGACACGTCGAAGAGGCCCACCCGCTGGCGCACCGCGTGGTGCTCGTCGACGAGCCCCGTGTACTGCACAGGCATCGAGTAGCCCGTGAAGGGGACCATCCTCGCCTTCAGCCTGATGTGCTCTTCGTAGAGGGGCGTGCGCTTGAGGTCGGTGTCCATCGCGCGGCGTTCATACCCCAAACCCCATCGCGGGTGGTGAAGGGTGTAGCGTCGCCCGGTGCGTCGCGCCGCGCCGCTCGTGACCCTCGCGCTCTGCCTCGGATGCAGCTCCGCGCCCGCCGTGAGCGAGCCCGGCACCATCGACGTCCCAGGCCACTTCGCGCTCCCCGACGCGCCCCCGCTGAGCGACGCGCCGCCCGTCACCCTCGATGCTTCGGCGCCGAACGACGCCCCCACCCTCGATGCTTCGGCGCCGAACGATGCGCCCGAAGACGTCCCCGACCCGCGCACCGGCCCGCCCTACCCCATCGTCCTCGTGCACGGCTTCGCGGGCTTCACGCAGATCGGTCCGATCAACTACTTCTTCAACGTCGCCCGCGACCTCCGCTCTCGCGGAGAGACCGTGACCGAGGCCGTCACCACGCCCTTCTCCTCGGCGCAGGTGCGAGGGCCCATGCTCGCGCCCTTCGTCGACCGGGCCCTGCGCGAGAGCGGGCGTCGCAAGGTGATCCTCATCGCGCACTCCCAAGGGGGCCTCGACGCGCGCTACCTCATCTCCACGGTGGGCTACGGCGACCGCGTCGCGGCGCTGGTCACGGTCTCGACCCCGCACCGCGGCACCCGCCTCGGGGACGTCATCAACGGCGCCGTGCCGGGCGGGGCCGACATCGTCGTCAACGTCTTCGCGTCGATCCTCGGCGCTGCGTACAACACCGCGAGCGGAAGGGCCGACCTGCGCCTCGCGCTGTCGTCGATGTCTGAAGCCACCATCGAAGAGTTCAACCGCGACAACCCCGACGACCCGCGGGTGACCTACTGGTCCTGGGCGGGGCGCTCGAACCGCCGCGACGGTCGGCGCTGGTGCCCCCTCGGCGCTGTCGCCGACGACCCCGCGGTGCTCGACAACCTCTTCACGCCGCTGATCCCCCTGGGGCTGCTGGTGGAGAACAGCGACCCCGTCGAGAACGTCAACGACGGGCTCGTCACCGTGCGCTCCGCGCGCTGGGGTCGCTTCATGGGCTGCGTGCCCGCCGACCACTTCGACGAGGTGGGTCAGATCGCGCACGGCGGCCCGGTGCGCGAGAGCGGCTTCGACCACCTGGCCTTCTACCGCGACGTGGTGCGGAGGCTCCGCGCCGAGGGGCTGTGATACCGTCCGCCCACCCATGAGCTCCCCGTCCCGTAGCTGGCGTATGGAGGGCTACGCCCCTGACGCCAAGGCCGCCCTCGCGGGTGCCCAGAGCCTCGCTGACGAGAGGGCCCACGCCGAGGTCGACGCGATCCACCTGCTGTATCGCCTGCTCGACCGCGACCCGCTCACGCAGCAGTCCTTCGGGATGGCGGGCTACGACCCGGGAGACCTCCTCGTGGAGTGCGAGGCCGTGCTGCGCAAGATCCCGCAGGTGCCCGGCGCGGTGGCCTACGTCTCTCCGAAGCTCTTGGGGGTGGGCACGCGCGCCGAGTCCGAGGCCTCGCGCGAGGCGAGCTCGGTGCGGGTGCGTCACCTCGTGCTCGCGCTGGTGAACGAGGTCACGGGCCTCGTAGGGGCCGTGCTGCGCGCGCTCGACGTCGACGCCGAGAAGGTGCGCTCGGCGCTGAAGGCCCTCCCCGACGCGCTCTCCGAGGCCGGCGCCGCGGCGGTGGCCCCGTCGTCGAGCGGGGGATCGTTCGGTGGGGGAACGACCCAGCCCGCCGACCCGAGCGTGCTCGGGAGGTACACCCGCGACCTCATCGCCGAGGCGAAGGACGACCGCTTCGACCCCATCGTGGGCCGCGACGGCGAGCTGCGACGGCTCCTCCAGGTGATCGCGCGGCGGCAGAAGAACAGCCCCGTGTTGGTGGGAGAGCCCGGCGTCGGAAAGCGCGCCATCGTCTACGCGCTCGCGTCTCGACTCGCGCAGGGCGACGTGCCCGCGCCTCTGAGGAAGAAGCGGCTGATGCAGCTCGACCTGGGCCTGCTGGTCGCGGGCGCGAAGCTCCGAGGAGAGCTCGAAGACCGCCTGCGCCAAGTGCTCCAGGCCGCGGCGGCGATGGACGGCGACGTGATCTTGTTCGTCGACGAGCTGCACTCGCTCTTCGGGAGCAGCTCGGTGGGCTCGGGCCCGGCGGACCTGTTGAAGCCCGCGCTCACTCGGGGAGAGGTGCAGATCATCGGCACCACCACCCCCGCGGAGTACAAGAAGAACATCGAGAAGGACGCGGCGCTGTCGCGGCTCTTCGCCATCCTCGCGGTCGAGGCCCCGAGCGAGGACGAGGCCCTCGCGATGTGCCGCGGCGTGGTGGAGCGCTACGAGGTGCACCACGGCGTGCGCGTGACCGACCCCGCGGTGGTCGCCGCGGTGAAGCTGGCCAAGCGCTACCTCTCGGGCAGGGAGCTCCCCGACAAGGCCATCGACCTCATCGATGAGGCCGCGGCGCAGTGCCGGCTCGCGCTCGATGGAGGTCCGCCCGAGCTCGACTCGCTCCAGCGGCAGTTGTCGGCGTTGGAGGCCCAGCACCGCTCGCTGGTGGACGAGGACGACGCGAGCTCGGTGGAGGTGCGCGGAAAGGTCGAGGCGGAGCTCGCGCGGGTGCGAGAGGCCCTGCGCGCGATGCAGCCGCGGTGGGAGCGGCAGCGGAGCGTGATCGCGGCGGCGCGGGCGGCGAGGGAGAGGATCCTCACGCTGCGCACGGAGCGAGACCGCGCGGCGCACACGGGCGACACGGCGCGGGCGTCGCGGCTCGCGACGGGAGAGATCCCCGAAGCCGAGCGCGCGCTGATGGACGCTGAGAAGGCCCTCGCCTCGGAGGAGCCCCTGCTGCTCTCGACGAGCGTGGGCGCCGAGGGCATCGCGCGGGTGGTGGAGCAGTGGACGGCGGTGCCCGTGAGCAAGCTCCTCGCGAGCGAGACCGAGAAGCTCCTGAAGATGGAGGACCACCTGCGCGACCGGGTGGTGGGTCAGGACAGCGCCGTGCACCTCATCGCGAAGGCCGTGCGCCGCGGGCGCGTGGGCCTGAGGGACCCGGGCAAGCCCATCGGATCGTTCTTGTGTCTGGGCCCGACGGGCGTGGGGAAGACCGAGCTCGCCAAGGCCCTCGCGGAGTTCCTCTTCGACGACGAGAACGCGCTGGTGCGCCTCGACATGAGCGAGTTCATGGAGAAGGGCTCGGTGTGGAGGCTCATCGGCTCTCCCACGGGCTTCGTCGACAGCGAGTCGGGCGGAATGCTCACCGAGGCGATCCGTCGGAGGCCCTTCTCCGTGGTGCTCTTCGATGAGGTCGAGAAGGCGCACCCCGACACCTTCAACATCCTGCTGCAGGTGCTCGACGACGGGAGGCTCAGCGACAACCGCGGTCAGCTCGCGAACTTCAGCGACACCGTGATCGTGATGACCAGCAACATCGGCGCGCCGCGCATCCTCGAGGCCACCGAGGCGGGCGCGTCGGACGACACGCTGCGCGAAGAGATCCAGGAGGAGCTGAAGAAGCACTTCCGACCAGAGTTCCTCAACCGGGTGGATGACACCCTGATCTTCGACCGGCTGAGCAAGAAGGCCCTGCGCGGCATCGTCGACATCCAGCTCCGGCGCCTGTCTCGCCTCCTCGCCGAGAACCGCATCTCCCTCGACGTGACCCCCGCCGCGAGGGACCTCCTCACCGACCTCGGGTATGACCCCGCATACGGGGCGCGCCCGCTGAAGCGCGTGATCCTGAAGCAGTTGCAAGACCCGGTGGCGGAGGAGCTCCTCCGCGGGGGCTACCGACCCGGAGAGACCGTGCGCGTCGACGTGGGCGACGACGGCTTCTCCTTCGCGAAGGTGTGACGGTGCGCGTCGCGTCTGTCGCCGCGCTGCTGGCGCTCGCGCTGACCCTAGGGGCAGAGGCTCAACCGCGGAGACGTCCGCGGCGACCGCGACGACGCGCGGCGGCGGTGGAGGCGGTGCTGCCGCCCACGCACGGGCGGATCCCACCCGAGGCCGCGCAGGGGGTGCTCGCGACGCGCAACGACCAGGTGCGGGGCTGCTACAACACCGCGCTCCGCGCCGCGCCGGGGGTGATCCGCGGAGAGGTCACGGTGCGCCTGCGCGTCGAGGAAGACGGCCACGTCTCACGCACCAGCGCGAGCGGGGAGTCGTCGCTCACGGGCCTCGCGCGCTGCATCGAGGGGGCGCTGCGCACCCTGCGCTTCCCTGCGCCGACGGGAGGGGCCGCCACGGTGACGGCGCCCTACGTGTTCGCGCCGGAGGGCTGAACCCCGTGAAGCGCTCCCTCGCGGCGGTGGTGCTCTGCGGGGC
>JAEYZO010000676.1 GCA_023428035.1 Pseudomonadota bacterium
GCGCCGGGCACGCCCGCGGAGACGGGCCCCGCGACGGGGGAAGAGGCGGCCTGCGGCGCGCGGTTGGGCGCCATCGGTCGGGTGTGCTGCCCGCGTCGAGCGCCGCCCGAGAGCGCCTCGGCGAGGATCGACGCCCCCAGCGCGACGACCTCTTCGGGGGGGAGGTTCGACAGGGGCTCGCGGCCGAAGAAGCTCGCGACGCGCTGGCGCACGGTGGGGATGCGCGTCGAGCCGCCGACGAGGATCACGGCGGTGAGGTCGGTGGCGCGCAGCCCCGCGAGCTTGAGGGCCTCGCCGCAGACGTCGAAGGTGCGCGAGACGAGGGGGTTCGAGAGGCGCTCGAGCTCCGCCCGGGAGAGGGCGTGAGCGAAGGAGACGCGGCGGCCGTTGTGGTCGAGCTCGACCTTGAGGTCGGCGGTCTCGCGGGTGGCGAGCACGCACTTGGCGTCCTCGGCGGAGTCGCGGAGGACGTCGTAGAGGACCCGGTCCTGGAGGGGGTTGACCTTGGTGGCGCGCTCGAACTGAGAGACCAGCGAGTCGGCGATGGCGATGTCGACGTCGTCGCCGCCGAGGAAGGTGTCGCCCGCGGTCGCGAGCACCTCGAAGACGTTGCCCGAGAGTTCCAGGAGGGTCACGTCGAAGGTGCCGCCGCCGAAGTCGAAGATGCAGATCTTCTCGCGGGTGCCCCGGCCGTAGCCGTACGCGAGGGCCGCGGCGGTGGGTTCGTTCAGGATACGAACGACCTCGAGCTCGGCGATGCGCCCGGCGATCTTCGTGCTCGAGCGCTGCAGCTCGTTGAAGTTCGCGGGCACGGTGACCACGCACTTCTCGACCTTCTCGCCGAGGCTCTCCTCGGCGACGCGGCGCACCTCGCGGAGCACGATGGCCGACAGCTCGGGGAGCGAGAGGTCCCCCACGCGGGTCGAGACGAGGACGGAGCTGTCGGGGCCCTCCTTCAGGTCGAAGGCGACGCGGGAGCGAGCGCGGCGGACCTCTTCGCTCTTGAAGGGCCTGCCGATGAGACGCTTCACCGAGTAGATCGTGTTGCGCGGGTCGACGGCGCGGCGGCGTCGCGCGGCGCGCCCCACGACGCGCTCCCCCTGCTCGGGGAACGACACCACCGAGGGGATGAGCGGCGAGCCGCCGGCGTCGAGGAGCACCTGGGGCCGGCCCCCAGACGAGACCGCGACGACGGAGTTGGTGGTACCGAGGTCGATTCCGACGGCGGGGGCGGGCATCGAGCCGCACTCTATCAAAGCCGCGCAGGGTCTCGCGACAGAGCGGCGAGTTCGTCGTCGATCCACCGGCCGACGGCGCCCGCGAAGGGCCACATCCAGCCGTAGTCGGGGCCGGTGAAGCGAGCGATGATGTGCGCCCTCAGCGCGGGGGCGCGCGCCGCGTCGGGCCCGTCGAGCTCCCAGGTGGCGCGCAGGGTCTCGGCGTAGGCCTCCCACTCGAGCCGGGCCCTGCACCACGCGAGCCCCGCGGGGAGCGGCAGGAGCACGTAGCCCAGGGCCATCCCCACCCAGCCGTAGCGCTCGAACTGAGCCACGTGCACCGCCTCGTGCCGCAGGACCTTGTAGCGCTCCCGCTCGGGCACCCGCTCCCAGCCCTCGGGCACGTAGATGGTGTGGCCGAGGGTGGTCACGTACTCGGTGAGGTAGCGGTCCTGCCCGCCGAGGGTGAGCACGCGGAGCGCGCGGTCGATGAGCGCCTGGTGCCAGACGCCGCCCTTGGTCACCACGCGCACGGGCCTGGGCCTCTCGGCGAGGGCGCGCACGTAGTCGTCGACGAGAGCGCCCATCAGAACCGGTGCGAGAGCGAGATCGACGGGATCACCGCGAGGCGCGGCGACCACAGCGGGCAGTCTTCGGAGAGCGGCACGAGCACGCCCATGTCCGCCGCGAAGCTGCGCCCGAAGAAGCGCACGCCGCCCTGGGCGTAGGGCAGCACCCTCGCCTCGCCGTTGCCGAGGAGCGCCCTCGCCCGGTCGCCCTGCTCCAGCGAGAGCTCGAAGAACGACGCGACCTGCGCGAGGAGCTTCACCCCGTTGGTGACCCTGAGGTCCGCGGTGGCGTGCCCGACCAGCCACACGCCGCCGAGGCCCGTGCGCTGCGCGAGGTGTAGGCCGCCGCTCGCGGTGAACCTCCCGACGCTAGCGGTGACGAGCGGGCCGGTCATCCACCCGAGGCCGGCGTAGGCCCAGGTGAAGCCCAGGTGGCTCGTCGGGTGCTCGCCCTCCCCGAGGAGGGGCACCGTCGCGAAGCCCCACCACGCCGCGGAGAAGCGCTCGGTCTGAACGAAGGACACCCGCGCGTCGACGGACACCCCCGCGAAGTAGAAGGGCAGCCCGACGCCGACGTCGACGTAGCGCGAGAGCCCCGCGCGCACCCCGGCCCAACCGAGGTGACTCACGTAGCGCCCGACCACGTCTCCGTAGCGGAGCACCCTCGCCGAGGGGCGCAGGAAATAGCTCCCCACACCCAGGTCCCTGTGTCTTATAAACATCTA
>JAEYZO010000684.1 GCA_023428035.1 Pseudomonadota bacterium
ATCGGCGGGAGCGTGCGGGTGACGGCCGCCGCGTCGCTCGCCGCGGGGCCGTCGACCCAGCGGGGCACCCGCGCGATGGGCGCGTCGGTCGCGGTCGCGCGCGTCGACGAGGTGGCGCAACCCGCGAGCAGGAGAGGCAAGAGCCAGCGCTTCATCGGTGACCTCCGGCGAGGGATCACACCGCCGCCCGGAGGCGACGTCAACGCGCGGCTCACCAGAAGTTGCGGTCGTCCCACGCGAAGAGGTGGTCGCGGGGCGCGCCGAGCGAGAGCGCCACGAGGTCGAGCTCGGCCTTCGCGGGCCCCGCGAGGAGCGCCAGCGCGGCCTTCACCGGCGGGGGCGCCTCGGGCGGGTCGGGCGTGTTCCTCGGCGGAGACACCACCACCGGGTCGGGGTCGAAGCTCCCTCCGCCCAGCGAGCGGGCGCGCTCCAGCGCCACGTCGAGGCCGCCCAGGCGGTCGACGAGGCCTACGTCCTTCGCGTCGACCGCGGCGTAGACGCGGCCGCGGGCGAGGGGCTCGACCTCCTCGACGGGCTTGCGGCGGCCCTTGGCCACCACGCCCACGAAGTCGTCGTAGAAGCCGTCGATCTCGCGGTCCATCACCGCGCGGTCCTCCGCCGACCAGCGGCGGTAGGGGGACATCATGTCGACGCGGTCTCCGCGGCGCATCGTCTCGTGGGAGAGCCCGAGCTTGTCGAGCATCTCCAGCGCGATGAAGCGCATCGCGATCACCCCGATGGAGCCCGTCACCGTGCCCGGCTGCGCCACGATCTCGTCGCAGAGCGCGGCGACGTAGTACCCGCCGCTCGCCGCCACGTCGCCGAAGTAGGCCACCACGGGCTTCTTCTCGCGCAGGCGCTCCACCTCGCGCGCGATGAGGTCGCTGCCCAGCACGCTCCCTCCGCGGGAGTCGACGTAGAGCACCACGGCCCCGACCTTGTCGTCGTCGCGCGCCGCGCGCAGCGCCGCGGTGACCCTGCGCGCGTCGGCCACCTCGCCCAGCGTCGCCGCCGCCGACGAGAGGATCGCCCCGCGCACCATCACCACGCCCACGCGCCTCCCGCCGCCGAAGCCCTTGAAGCGCATCATCCGGTCGAGGGCGCGGTAGGGCCCGGCCTTCACCAGCTTCGCCCCCGTCGAGAGCGGCAGCTTCGAGCGCAGCTCGTCCTCGTAGGAGGCCCCGTCGATGAGCCCCTCGCGCGCCGCGTCGGTCGCCCGCATCGGGCCGATGTCGATCACCGCGCGGGCGCGGGCCTCGTCCATCGCGCGCCCCGCGACCATCGCCTGCACCAGGGCCGCGTGAAACCGATCGAGGAGCGCGTCGAGCTGACGTCGGTTGGGCTCGCTCCACTGGTCCCGAGTGAGGGTCTCGCCCGCGCTCTTGTACTCCTTGCGCTGGATGACCTCGGCCTCGAGCCCGCCCTTCGCGAGCAGACCCCGGAGGAAGGTCGCCTGCGCCGCCACGCCCAGCGGAGCGATGCTCGCCTGCGCGGGGGCGTAGATCCTGTCGGCGGCGAGGGCGACGTAGAGCTCCCGGGTCGAAGCGCCCTCGGGGAGCCAGGCCACGACGGACTTTCCGCCGGCCTTCAGTCGGCGGAGCTCGTCGCGCAGGCTCTCGGAGACGGCCCAGCCGCACTCCAGGGGCTCGACGCGCACGAGGAGCCCCGTCACGCCGGGGTCGCCGATCATCGCGTCGACGAGGGCGCGCAGCCCCGCGACGGTCACCGTGGGGCGCGGGGGTCGGCCGCGCTGGGCGAGGGCCTCTCCCACGCGGATCAAGCGCTTCAACGGCCGCTCGATCTCGGTGACGGTGCCTTCGAGGGTGAGGTCGACCCACGAGCCCTTGGGCACCATCGCGGCGCGGCGGGCGAGGCCGATGGGGTAGAGGGCGGCGCGCAGGGCGTTGGCGACGAGGGGGGCGATCATCGTTGGGGTCTGTCTCTAGCGCTGGTTCACGAGGTCGGCGGTCGAGCGTGGGATGAGCTTCGCGCCGTAGAAGTAGCTCACGACGCCTACGACCCGGTCCCCGCGGGTGCCCGCCTGCACGCCCGCGACGGGGGTGAGCTCCTGGGTGAGCTTCAACCCGTCGCGGCCCGGAGAGATCGCGATCTCGCCGCGCTGGTCGGGCGCGGCGGTCGCGGTCACGTCGGTCACCTCGACGAGCACGCCGATGAGGGCCTGGTTGTTCTGCAGGATGTCGTTGATCGACACGGGCAGCGGCGCGGTGGGCGGGGCCACCCCGGCGGAGCGCACCGTGGGCTCGCGGAGCTGCGGGAGGAAGCGCCCGTCGGGGAAGGGCTGCGGGGGCGTGCCGCACACGCCGGAGCAGTCGAACTCGTCGTAGGCGCCGCCCGAGACGTCGACGAGGTCGCCCACGTTCGGGTGGTAGCCCGTGGGCGCGAGCACGGTGCCGAAGGTCGAGATGCCGCAGACGCGCGCGCTCCCGTCGGGGAGGATCGGGCAGGGGTTGAAGCGGTCGCTCGGGTCGCCCACGGGGTAGCGGCCCTGCACCCAGACCGAGCCCACGCTGCCGCCTTCGTCTTCGTCGTAGTTGTCGACGGCGGTGATCTGCACCGAGCGCAGGTCGACGGGCGAGCCCTCGGGCACCTGCCGACCCCGCAGCGAGAGCAGGGTCATGGTGTTCTGCAGGTACGGCCGGTTGCAGGGGTTGCCGAGCTCGTCGCAGCGCACGGTGTCGAGCTTGTCGGAGCACCCGGCGACGGAGAGCGTGAGGAGTACTGCTGTGAGTGCGCGGCGCATCGGAGCGGCGCGCACGGTACCACGGGCGCGCTCAGCGCATCCGGTCGGGGGCGCCCGGGGTGGCGCCCCCCGCGAGGTCGTAGGTCCACCCCGCGGGGTCGGCCTCGTCGAGGTCGGTGTCGGCGCGCACGAGCGAGACGCCAGGGCGCGGCGCGCGGGATGGGTCTCCCATGGGGGCCACGCTCGCTGTGCGGCCGTCGACCGACACCAGCGTGAGGTCCGCGCCGGTGTCACGCAGGCCTCGCCCCGCGATGGAGCCTCGCAGCGCGAGCGAGGCGCTCCCCGGCGCGAGCGGGGGGTCTCCCACGCGGACGTCTCCCCTCGGGTCGAAGCTCGCGCCCACCACGACGAGGCGCCCCCGCGCGGCGATCACCGCTTCGTCGGGGAACACCGACCGCGAGGTGCCCGACGCGAGGGCCCAGCCCGCGAGCGGGACCGCGACCTCGCCGTCGTTCACGAGCTCGACGAACTCCTGCGCGCTGCCGCTGCGGGGGCGCGCGACCACCTCGCCGATGCGCACGGGGGCCACGGGCTCGGGCGCGATCCAACGCTCCACCGAGAGCACCTCCCGGGGGTTCCCTTCGGCGTCGAGGAGCGCCGCGGAGATCGACCACGCCCCCGCCGCGCCGAGCGCGCGCACCCGCGCGACGTGCTCGGTCCCCCAGCGAGAGACCGCTCCGCGGGGCTCTCCGTTGGGGCCGCGGAGCGAGAGCACCACCACGCCCTCGGTGGTGGAGGCCGTGCGCAGCTCGACGCCGCGCGCCGTCGCGCGCAGACACAG
>JAEYZO010000687.1 GCA_023428035.1 Pseudomonadota bacterium
GCTCAAACCAGAGCGGACCGGGGCCAGCACCGCTCCCCTCCGCTCACGGACACGAGAACATCGACGCCAGGTCCCTCACCTCGGCGTCGGTCAGCACCTCTTCGCTGAACGGAGGCATCGTCCCCGCGTACCCGAGGAAGCTCCCGTGTCGGGTCTTCTCCATCACCACCCCGCGGATGTACGCCTGCCGGTCGGGGTACCCCGGCGGCAGCTCGTCGTCGCAGTGCTCCTCCACCGTCGCCCGCGGGACGATCGACACCAGCGGGCCGATCCTCCCCGCGCCCGTGCCGAAGGCCCCGTGGCAGCTCGCGCACCCGCGGTTCCAGATCGCCATCCCTCGGGTCGGGTCTCCCCCGGCCCCGGGGTCTCCCACCGTGCGCGGCCAGGTGTTCGCCACGGGGGTCGTCCCCTCCGTCGACCCCGTCGGCGCGATGGACTCCAGCCACGCCCAGATCGCCTGACCGTTCGGGCCATCGAGGTCCTCCGGCGCGCCGCGCATGAAGTACACCCAGCAGCGCTCCACCGCCTCGCGCAGGTGCATGGTCTCGCCGCCCCAGTACGTCGGCCGCAGCGCGGCGCCCTCCAACGGGGCCCCCGGGAGGATCCGCGTGCCGACCTCCCCCGGTCGCACCGCGTGGCAGGTCGTGCACGCGAAGACGTTGTAGCGAGAGCCCGTCACCGACGGCGCCTGCGCGAGCTCCGCGCCGCGCGCCGCGAGGGGCTGCCGCACCTCGACGTCGCCGCAGCCCGCCAGGGCCAGCGCCAACACACCCGCCCGCAGCCTCACGGAGCTCCCTGCCGGAACAGGATCGCGTCGGGGTAGTACCCCGCCGTCCAGCGTTGGCGCACGGTGAGGTCCGTGGGGTCGATGGCGAGCACCGTCCCGCGGGTCCACCGCGCGGGGTCGCTGCCGTGGACGCCCTCACACACCAGGTACCACCGCCCGTCGGGCCCCCACGCCGCCTGGTGCGGGAGCACGCACTGCTCCGCGGTGAGCTCCACCGTGCGCTCGACCGTGATGGGAGCCGTGGTGGTGACCTCGACCACCCCGTCGCGGTTCTGCGTGGGGACGAGCATCCGTGAGCCGTCGGGTGAGAAGCCCATGAACCAGGGCTTTCCCGGCAAGCGTCGGGTGAGCCGCGCGGTGTCGAAGGTGCTCGTCGCGACGTCGAAGGCCACGAGCACCCCGCTCTCGGAGCAGCCCACCCAGGCCGTGCGCCCGTCGGGGGACACCCCGATGGAGTACGGGCCGTGGCTCGGGCTGGTGGGGTTCGCCGGGGGAGAGCCCAGGTGCCGCAGGGTCACCGCGGGCGGAGAGGCCGTGAGGTCGACCACGGCCAGCGCGTCGTCGCCGTAGCACGCGACGAGGGCCGTGCGGCTGTCAGCGGTGACCGCGACCCCGTGCGCCGCGACGCACACCGGGACGCGGTGCGTGACGCGCATCGTGCCCACGTCGATCACCAGCAGGTTCGAGCGCTGGGCCATCGGGTCGCCCGCGTTGGCTAGGGCGCGCGCGAGGTCGAAGTGCGTGACCAGCGCGGTGCGCCCGTCAGGGGTGAGCACCACGTCGCCGGGGTTGGCCTCGACGTCGACCCGGCCCAGGAGCCTCCCGTCGCAGAGGGAGCGCTTCACGAGCACGCCGTTGACCGAGGCCGAGCCGTGGCTCGCGTGGGGCCCCGACGCGATCGCCGGCGCGGGGAACGACAGGGGAGTGACGAACCACCCCTCGGAGAAGCGGGCGGCGACGTGGTGCGGGCCGTTGAGCGCGAGGGGCCCGACGCCTACCTGCAGCGTGCGGAGGGTAGTGCCCGTGGCGGTGTCGATCTCGTCGATGGAGTTCTCGCCGCTGTTGGTGACGAGGGCCATCGAGGGCGAGGGCGCGTAGCCTCCGTCGAGCGCGCAGCCGGGGCCCCAGGGGGTCGCGTCGGGGGCGTCGTAGACGACCCGCTCGGTGGCGCAGGCGGCGGTGAGGACGCACAGGGCGAGGGTCGCGCGGCGCATGAGAGGACGATGCACGGTCGAGGGAGGTGATGCCACCGCGCGGCCGCGGCGTGAAGGGGGAGCGCGTGCGACGAGGCGTCGCGGCGACGCTTGACCAGAGGGGCCGTGTCGGAAGACGCTCGCGCCGCGATGGCGCTGAAGCGAGCCGCGGTGCTGGCCTTGACGTTCACGGTGGGCGCCGCGGGGTGCTGGCCGACCTTCCCCGACGAGCTGCTGCGCCCGCCGCGCGACGCGGCGAGGGACACCAGCGCCGACGTGAGGAGCGACCTCGGCGGTGGAGACGTCCCCGACGCGGGCCCGATGGACTCGGGCGGGATGGACTCGGGCCCGGAGGACAGCGGGATCCCCAGCGACGACGTGACCGACGCGGGCGGCGGCGACGACGCCTCGGACGGGGGCGGCGGCGGCGACGGCGCGGTGACGCCCGGCGACAACTGCGACATGGCCCCGACGAGCGCGGTGCCCGGGATGCGCGTCACCGACGGGCTGAGCACCGCGAGGGACTTCACCTTCGACGGCAGCGGCGCCGTGGTGGCGGCGATCGCGAACACGGTGGTGCGCGCGCAGGGCTCGTCGCGCGAGACCGTGGTGACCACCGACCAGGGCGACGTGGCCTTCGTCCGCTACACCCGCCGCGGCGGCCTGGTGGTGGCGGTGAACAGCGCCGCCGACGCGGGCGCGGCCTCGGGCGGGGTCTACGTGATCCGCCCGGGCGAGACGACGCTCACCGCGCGCGCGACCTCGCTCACGCGGGTGGGCGGCGTGGCGGTGGCCCCCGACGACACCGTGTGGTTCACCGACACCCCCGCGAGCCGGCTGTACCGCCTCGACCTGTCGGGCACCGACGCCGCCGCGGTGGTCGAGACGACGCCGCCGTTGATGTCTCCGTCGCTCCTGGCCTTCAACGAGTCGGGCTCGCGCCTGTTCGTGGCGCGCTCGAACGTGCCGACGGTGTACGAGGTCGACCTGTCGGGCACCGACGGCGGCGCGGCCTACGCGCAGCGCACCTGCGCGAGCGGCCTGCTGGGCATCTCGGGCATGGCGACCGACGCCTGCGGCAACGTCTACGTCGCCGACGTCATCACCGAGGGCCTGGGGCGGATCTACCGCATCGCGGGGAGCTGCGACAGCACCAGCATCCGCTTCGCGGAGTCGTCGGCGATGCGCGGCCTCGCCTTCGGCCCGGGCGGGACCTTCGGCCCTCGGGAGCTCTACACCCTGCTGCCCGCCGACGGCTCGATGCTCGGCCACGCAGCGGTGGTGCGGGGCGTCCCGAACCCGGTGCCGACGCCGTAGAGAGGCCTCTACCCCTCTGCCCCTTGTATGTCGGCGGCTTTGCATTGGTCAGAAGTGTGGGTGGCTGTGGGCGACGGGGCTGTTGGCCCTCACCCCCGGCCCCTCTCCCACGTAG
>JAEYZO010000737.1 GCA_023428035.1 Pseudomonadota bacterium
GGCTCCCACCGAGCGCGTGGCGCGCGCGTAGCGGGGGAGCTGCCCCACGCGACGCACGACCTCCCTCGCGACGCCCACCGGGGTCGGCTCCCCCGCCACGCCGAGGGCCCCGGCGAGCGCGCGGAGCACCTCGAGCCTCCCGGCGTCGACCCTGTACCGCGCCAGGGTGAACCTCCCGGTCTGCCGGAGGAGCCTCTCCACCGTGGCGCTCGACACCTCGGGCACGAAGGTGCCGTCTTCGAAGATCGCGACCTCACCCGGTCGCGAGAGCACCACGGCGAAGAGCAGCACCGGGATCGGGCCGTCGCGCATCCCCACCGGCGGCGCGCGCAGCGCGTCGAAGAGCGCGCGGAGTGGCCTCGGCCCCGCTTCGGTCTCGTCGAAGAAGGCCTCGACCCGCGCCCACGCAGGGCGCAATCGCAACGGGTCGTCGTCGGGGGGAGGCCCGAAGCCCACCACCCCGTCGCGCTCGCGGTGCAGGCCCCCCGCGGCGAGGAACGAGGCGTACATGCTGAGCTCCGGCGGCGCGCCCTCGATGCCCAGTCGGGGCTCGCCCGGCCGCGCCACCATCGCGTCGATGAGCGCTCGCCTGGCCGCCGCCGCGGCAGACGAGAGCGCGCGTCGGTTGAGCAGCTCGTTGCGGAGCGTCGGCGCGTCGGAGAAGGCCCGGTCGCACACCGCCGAGAGGGAGCGGGAGAGCTCCCGGGCGCCGCTCCAGCGCTTGCGCTCGCCGTCGTAGACCCAGTCGACCTCGGCGCCGTCGAGGAGGCCGAAGCACGACTGCACCGTGGCCTCGAGGCGGTCGCTCGCGAAATGGATCCGCGCGGAGAGCTCCCTGCGCGCCACCGGGTCCCCCGCGAGGGCGCCCACGCGGCCGCGCACCGACTCCCACGCGCACCAGTCGGTCACGCTCGACAGGAGCTCGCGCGCTCGCCTCGGCACGCCGAACACCACGCGGGCGCCTCCGTCGGCCCGCGACGCGACCTCGAGGAGCTCGTCGTGAGACTCGGCCCCCGCGGGCACGCGGTTCACGATCCGACCGTCGGCCTCGCCCTCGTCGGTCGCCCCCGCGCCCCTCGCGCCGCGCACGCTGAGCTCGAAGTGCCGCAGGGTGCCGGTCTCGAAGAAGTGCCGCCGCGCGACCCAGGGGCGCAGCACCGCGCGCTCCCGAAGCAGCGCTGAGACCTCGTCGAAGCCCGGCGCGCGCCGTCGGGCCTCGTCGAAGTGCGCGTCGAGGTCGATGTCGCTCCCCTCCCAGAGCGCGTAGGCGTCGCTGTGCCGGCGGTAGACGAGGTGCGAGGCCGCGACGAGGCGGTCGACGGCGGACTCGACGGCGCTCGCCGACGAGCGCGGGTCTACGAGCGCGAACACCAGCGCCGCCCGCGACGCGCGCAGGACGCGGGAGCCCAGCAGCGTGAGGAGCCCGACGGCCTTGATGACCCGCGCCGACTCGGGGGGCTCGTCGGGGGGGAGCCGCGCGAGGGCCTCGTCGATGGCCGCCCAGCGGCGCCCCGCGGAGAGGGTGTACTGCGCCGGCCCGAGGGTCGCGGCGAGGTAGTCGTAGAGCTGGTCGAGGGCGTAGGAGGGCGTCGCGTCGGCTGTCTCCCTCGCGAGGAAGGCCCCGAAGGCGCCGTCGGCGGTGGAGGTCAGGAAGCTGAAGAGCGAGCGCTCGTTCTGCGCGAGGGGCCCGCGGCAGAGCGCGGGGAGGAGCAGCGCGACCATCGGGTGCAGAGGCGCGAGCGGCCGCAGGAGCGCGCGGTCGGGGGGGCCCGCGAGGCCGAGCTCGATGGCTCGGTCGGCGGCGGCGTCCCAGGGCGCGTAGGTGCGCGGTGGGAGCGAGGGGTCGCGGGCGATGCTCCGAGCGGCGAGGCGGAGGAGCTCCCCCGGCGCGTCGACGAAGGCGACGTCCTCGAAGCGGCCCTGCACCTTGGCCCAATCCGCGCGGGTCTCCGCCGAGAGCTCCCTGGCGTAGCGGTCGAAGGACTGGTGCAGCAGGGTCACCAGGGTCATCGGCCGCGCGCCGCTGCGCGACGCCGCCTCCGCGAGCTCCTGGAGCAGGAAGACGTCGTCGGCCTCGCCCGCCCCCCGCGCGGCGTGCTCCAGGGTCTTTCCGAGCTCGTCGATCACCACGAGTACGCCCGCGCCGCGGCGCTCGACCGCGAGGGCGCAGAGCGACTCGAAGAGCTTCACCACGCGGCGGTGCACCTCGGCCCCCCTCGCCCGGCTGCGGCGCAGCGAGGCCAGGTCGCTCAAGAAGGCCTCGCGCTTGGGCCCCGCGCGGAGCGCCTCGACGACGCCTCGCTCCACCGCGTCGAGGAGCGCGGGCACCAGCGGGCCGTAGGTGCCCGTGACGAGCACCGGGCACATCCCGCGGGTGTCGTCGCGGAGCCTGCGAGCGCGCCCCGCGAGCAGGGGGTCGACCGCGTGCAGCGCCGAGAGCGCCCGAGACGTCGCCGCGGGGGAGCCTCCGAGGAGCTGCGCGAGGAGCACCACGAAGGCCGACTTGCCCGTGCCGTAGGGCCCGGTGAGGGTGAACGCGCGCTCGGCGCGGCCGGGCTCCAGGCCGTCGAGCACCCGGGTCAGGGTCGCGCGACCGAGGGGCGTGAGGAGGTACCCCTCGCAGGCGTCGGGGCGCGGCGCGTCGGCGACGAGGTTCACCGAGCGGAAGAACCTCCGCCGCACCTCGAACAGGTCGCTCAGGCGGCTCACGCCCGCCCTCGCTTCAAGCCATCGAGCAGCCAGCGGGTCGGGTCGACCCTGCGCTTGCGGAGGAGCTGTCGGAGCCCCGCCGTCTCGTCGTAGAGCAGCGCGCCCCGAGACCAGGTCGAGCAGGCTTCGAGCCGGGCGTGGAGCGACGCGTCGTCGAGCTGGAACACCCTCCCAGGGGCGGAGGGGTCGCGGGCCAGACCTTCGAGGCTGAGCGTGTCGCGGTCGGGCGCGACCCTCGCCCAGTGGCCGAGGACGGCGTAGCCGAAGGCGAGCTCGTCGAGGGTGGGCTTCGCGCCGCGGACGAACTCGTAGCGGCGCTCGACGGGGTCTTCGCGCAGGAGCCGAAGCTCCAGGAGCGGGCCGTCGAGGGTGTCTTCGAGCGCCACGCCGCGCTCGGAGCGACCCGCGGCGTAGCTGCGGACGAACACGTCGACGTCGCGGCCGAGGGTGTTCTCCGTGGCGCGCCCCACGCGGCCCGACGCGAGCAGGTCGCGCAGGAGCTCATCGCGGGTGAAGGCGCGGCGGTCGAGCTCCCCGAAGGCCCAGCGCCATGTGGTCGCGCGCTCGGGGTTCGTCGCGATGAGCCAGTGCAGGAGCCAGGGGGTGCGAGGGTCTTCGAGGTAGGGGTCGGCCCCCTCGTCACCGAAGAGCGCCGCGCCGATCGGCGTCACCCGGAGCGCGCCGCGACGCGCCGCCGCGGGGTCATCGGCGGGGGCCACGACCCGCGCGGTGAGCCCCCAGTGACGGATGGCCTTCACCATGTTCTTGCCGACCCCGAGCGCGACCATGGCGTCGTCTCGCGAGAGCGCGTCGGGCCTCGCGGCGACCGCGTCGACGCACTTCTTCAGCCAGCCGTAGCGGAGCGTGAAGCTCTCGTGCCCTGAGAACGACGTCGCCGTCGCCTCGCGCCCCGCGTCGTCGCGGACCTTTCGTGCGCGCCCCGCCATCGTTCGGTACGTCTCGACGAACCGTCTACCCGCGGCGAGCACCTCGCGTCAATCTCGCGGCGTCTAACGACGCCGAGGCTTCAGCGCGGCGGAGGCCGTCACGACGAACCGCACGCTCGTCGCCCCGTCGCGGTCACTCACCCTTTCGGCGCGCGTCCTCCCAGATCCGCGCGGCGATCTCCGCGGCCTCGGCGCTGACCCGCGCGTAGTCCTCCTCGGGCATCTCCTCCGCGGGCTCTGAGGTCATCGCGACGCACACCCGATCCGCCTCGACGCGCTGAGCGGCCCGCTGCGCCGCGAGCTGACGGCGGACCTTCTCGTTCTCCGCGCGCTGCAACACCGACTGCGTCCAGCGGGTGGGGAGCTTCCACGCCTCGGCGCCGTCGAGGGGCGCCAGCGGGAGGAGGTTCAACGCGATCAGCCACGCGTTCGAGACCGTGAGCGTCGTGACGACGTCCTGGAGCCACGGCCGCGACGGAGCCCCCGCGAGCGCGACCGCGACGGTGACCGCGCCCCACACGGCGGCCTGCACGAGCACTCCGCCCCAGGCGATCTTCGACACCTGGGTCTCGGTCATCGCACCGCGGTACTCGCAGAGGCCCCGACGGGCATGACCTTCAGCGCCGTCACCCGCCCGCCGTAGCGCCACACCAGCGCGGCGTGGCCGAGCTCGTGCGCGAGGATCAACAGCGTGCCCGCCGCCCACACCCCCGGGCGGAGCTGGAACCTCGAGAGCGCGAAGAGCGCCAGCGGGATCGTCCAGTGAAAGAGCACCGGCGCCCCGCGTACGCTCGCCGCGCGGAGGTAACCCGCAGACCACCGAGGCTCGCGCGATCGCGCCACGGGGCGACTCTATCGCCCTTCCCAACGAGCGCCGAGCCGGGCTACCCCGCGGAGAGCGATGCGCCCCGACGAACCGACCGAGAGCCCCGACGAAGCCGACGAGACCCTCGACGTCGAGGCCGAGCCCGAGCTCGACGAGGGCCCGCGGGTCCGCAAGCCGAAGCTCCCTGAGCCCCACATCGCGGCGCTCCTCCCTGAAGGTACGCCCGAGGCGCAGGCCGAGATGGTCGCCGCCGCGGGCAAGGCCTGGCGCGAGGCCACCGAGCGTGAGGCCCCCACCATCGAGCGGCTCGTGCTCGCGGGCGTCACCCGCGTCGACGCCGACGCCGCGTCGGGCTACCTCGCCGTGGTGACGGTCGATGAGACCTGGAGGGCCTTCCTCGACCGCGAGCGCTTCTACGTCGTGCTCGCGCTCCTCACCCGCCGCCCGGTGAGCGAGCTCCGCGACGCTCTCTCTCGCGCGCCCGGGTCCGTCGAGCCCGCGCCCCGAGACCGTCCGTCGTGAACGCCCCGCGTCGTCGCTGGGGCGCGCTCGCCCTCGCTCTCACGCTCTGCGCGGGCTGCGACCTCGACGCCGTCGAGCGCTTGCTCTTCGGCCGCGTCGAGCCCCCGCGCCCCGCCTCCACGGCGCCGTCGATCACGCCCTACCCCTCGGCGACGCCCTCGGGGGGCGTCTCGGTGCACCTCGCGCTCGGCGCCCCCGTCGACGCCTCCCCGCAGGACGAGCTCATGCTCGTGAAGCCGCAGTACGTCGTCTCGTACAACCGCTTCCGCAACGCGCCCAACTGGGTCGCGTGGAGGCTCACCGCGGCCGACCTCGGCGACACCGGCCGCACGCGGCGGACCTTCTCTCCCGACCCGCAGCTCCCGTCGGGGGTGTACCGGGTGGTGCACCGCGACTACGCGGGCGGCGGCTACGACCACGGGCACCTCTGCCCCTCGGCGCAGCGGACGGCGACGGTGGAGGACAACGCGGCGACCTTCCTCACGACCAACATGCTGCCGCAGCGGCACGCGGTGAACGCCGGCGCCTGGGAGAACCTCGAGCGCTGGACCGTCGAGCGCGCCCGCGAGGGCTGGGACCTCTTCATCGTCGCCGGCGGCGTGTGGCCCCGGGAGTGCGCCACCGACCTCTCCCCCGCGGGCAACACCGTCTCCGAGGGCTGCGAGTCGCTCGGGCGCAGCCCCGACCTCGCGCGCCGCGTCGCCGTGCCCGAGTCGACCTGGAAGGTCGTGGTGATGGTCCCGCGCGGCCGCGCCCTCGACGCGGTGACCGCGCAGACCGCCGTGGTCGCCGTCGACATGCCCAACGTGCCGGGCGGCGTGCACGACTGGCGGCGCTTCTCGCTCAGCGTCGACGCGCTCGAAGCGCGCACGGGCTACGACTTCAACACCCTCGTGCCCCAGGCCGTGCAGGCGCAGATCGAGGCGCGCGCGTACGACGGCCGCTGAGGCGGCGGGGTCAGAAGAAGTTGCCGATGGTGAACTCGAAGACCGAGGTCTCTTCGTAGGGCAGGCGGTTCAGCGGGAAGCCCCACTCGAAGCGCAGGAGCCCGAGCGGGCTCTGCCACCGGAGGCCGAAGCCCGCGGAGAAGCGCAGCGCGAAGGGGTTGTCGGCGATGCCCGAGCAGGGGTTCACCACGTCGGGGAGCTGACCGCCGCGGCCCACCGCGCAGTAGATGGGCTCGGTGTTGAACACGTTGCCCGCGTCGTGGAAGACCACGCCGCGCAGGCCCACCGCGTTGAGGATCGGGAACTCGATCTCGAGGTTGTAGAAGAACTGCACGTTGCCGCCGATGACGGCGCCGTTGCCCACCACCGGGGCGTTCGGGTCGAGGGCGGTGTTGAGCTGGAGCCTCGGCGAGATGGTGCGCAGGCGGTACCCGCGCACGTCGAAGATGCCGCCGAGGAAGAAGCGCTCGAACAAGGGCACGCCGGTGTCTCTGCGAGAGAACACGTAGCCGCCCTGGATGTTCATCTTGAAGATGACGTTCGAGAAGATCGGGCGGTAGAAGCGGAACCAGCCGGTCACGCGGGTGTAGACGTTCTCCGAGCCGAAGACCGGGTCGGCGACGTCGACCGCGAGGCGCGTGAACACGCCGTCGGTGGGGAAGAGCCGGTTGTTCCGGTTGTCGTACGCGAGGCTCAGGCCCAGCGCGCTCGTGAAGCCCGCGTTGAAGAGGTTGGCGACGGGCAGGCCCTGAAAGGCCGAGGTGGTGGTGCTCTGGCCGAAGATCCCGGTGCCCGTGCGGGTGTTCACGCCCACCTGCTCGCCGGTGTACGTGGCGAAGAGGCGGAGGTTGTTGCCGAGGATGGGGTAGCCGAAGGTGAGCGTGCCGCCGGTGGAGGTGCGCGTGAAGTCGGTGAAGGCGCGCAGGGAGTTGTAGAGGTCGAGCGCGAAGGTCCAGTTCGAGTCGAGGAAGTAGGGCTCGACGAAGCGCAGCGAGAAGATCTGCCGCAGGCCCGAGAGCTGCGCCTGGAGCGTGAGCGACTGACCCCGGCCGAAGAGGTTGAGCTGCTGGATCTGCGCGGTGGCGATGAAGTTCTCCACCGACGAGAAGCCCGCGCCGATCTGGAAGGTGCCCGTGGGCCGCTCGCTCACCTCGACGTTGACCACCAGCCAGTCGGGGTGGCCCTCGACGCTCTCGGTGGAGAGGTCGACGCGCTCGAAGAAGCCCAGGGCCATGATGCGCCGGCGCGAGGCCTGGTAGTCGCTCTCGGAGTAGCGCTCGCCCTCGATGAGCTGCATCTCGCGGCGGATCACCCGCTCGCTGGTCTTGCTGTTCCCGCGGATCTCGATGCGGTGCACGGTCACCACCGGCCCGCGGCGGATGCGCACCGAGAGGTCGACGGTGCGGCGCCGGGTGTCGGGCTGGATGTCGGGGGTGACCTCGACGGAGGCGTAGCCCGCGTCGCGGTAGTGCGTCTGGATCGACTGGATGTCTCGCGCGATGGTGCTGCGCGCGAACCAGTCTCCGGGGTTGACGTGCACCAGCTCGCGGATCGCGGCGCGGCCCCCGAGGGGGGTGACCTCGTTGTCGTCTTCGTCGACCTCGACGACGCGCAGGCGACCGACCCTGAAGCGCGGCCCCTCGCGCACGTTCACCACGATGTCGATGTACCGACGGTCGGGCGAGAGGGCCACCCGCGGAGAGCCGATGTCGACGGTGAGGAAGCCCCGGTCGTAGTAGGCCGCGTGCAGGAGGTCGACGTCGTTGCGGAAGGCCTCTTCGCGGAAGTTCCCCGAGCTGGTGAGGAAGGAGAAGAAGTTCCCGCGCGAGGTGCTCATCACGCCGCGGAGGGTGTCGGCGTCGATGCTGTTGTTGCCGATGAACTCGATGCTCCGCACCCGCACCTGCTGGCGCTCCACGATGCGGAACACCACGTCGACCTCGTTGCGGTCGCCGGAGCGGGGCTCGATGCGGTAGGTGACCTGCGCGAGGAAGAAGCCCTTCTCGGCGTAGAGGTCGACGATCTTCTGCACGTTGCGCCGGACGGCGGTCTCGCTGAGCACGGTGCCGGTGCGCAGGTCGACGGTCTCGCGGAGCTTGTCCTCGTCGACCTCGTCGTAGCCCTCGTAGCGGATCGCGTGGATCGTGGGCCGCTCAGACACCCGGTAGCGCAGCTCGACGCCGCCCTGCGAGGGCGCGTCGGTGACCTGGATGTCCCTGAAGAACCCGAGGTCCCAGAGCGAGCGGGTGTCGCGGGCCACGCGGTTGCGGTCGAGGCACTGACCCTCGCGGGAGCGCACCGCGTCGCGGATGTCTTCAGCGTTCACCCGGCGCAGCCCGATGAAGCGCACCCGCACGATGCGGCGGCAGCCCTCGTCCTCGGGGGCGGCGGCGGGCGTCGCCGGGGTCTGCGCGGGGGTCTCAGCCGCGGGGTCACCGGCCTGCGCCGCGGGCTCGGTCGGC
>JAEYZO010000828.1 GCA_023428035.1 Pseudomonadota bacterium
GCGCTGGCCGACGCGCAGACCCTCGGTCTCTTCGCGGTGATCGAGGCCCGGCACCAGGGCCCCACGGCGACGGTGTTCGCGCTGGTGGCGCTGGGGCTCCTCGCGGGCTTCGTGGGCTTGATGCGCCTCGCGCTGTGGGGGGTGGGGCTGACCATGGCCTCGTCGGCGGCGCTGTTGTTCGTGATCGTCACGGCCGCGGTGCGGGTCGACCGCGACCTGCGCCTGCCGCTCGGCGCGGTGGCGGCGCTGCAGCTCGCGGCGCCGCTCCCGATGCTGGCGTCGATGGCCTTGAAGAAGCGGCTCCCCGAGGCGCCGCTCAGGGTGAGGGGGATGATCGCGAACGGGGTGATCGTGGCGGTGGTGCTGGCGACGGTCGCGGGGTGGGCGCTCGGGGTGCGGCTGCGCTGAGCCGGGTCACCAGGCGTTGGTGCAGCGCACGTCGTTGCCGATGAGGTCGACGTAGCAGAAGCCGCGGGAGTTCGATCGGATGCGCCCGGCGCGCACGTGGTCGAAGATGCCCGAGACGTCGGTGCGGCGGGCGAGGGCGTCGAAGGAGATGCCGAAGAGGGTGCGGGAGCGGGCGCAGAAGAGCTCCTCGCGCACGGTGGGCTGGCCCCACGAGGTGGTGGTGTTGAAGGGCCCGGCCATGCAGAGGTCGGCGCGGCCGTCGTTGTCGAAGTCGGTGAGGGTGAGGTTCATGGGGCGCGCGCCGTCGCCGAAGCCCGCGGCGTCGGAGAGCCCGGTGAGCATCACGGCGTGGGCGTTCATGAACGAGCCTCGGGCGTCGGACATCCCGCAGTAGACGCCGCCGCCGCCGCGGCCGCACACGTCGACGGCGCCGTCGCCGTTCACGTCGGCGAAGCGGAGGGAGGCGAAGTAGCGCGGGTTGTTCCACCCGGCGCCGTCGGAGAACTGAGTGGTCCAGAGGGTGGCGGGGCCGAAGGCGCGGGTGAGGTGGTCGTAGAGGGCGCAGTAGACGCCGTCGCCGCCGCGGCCGCAGAGGTCGTCGCGGCCGTCGCCGTTCACGTCGGCGAGGGTGAGGGTGGAGAAGTGCTCCGGGCGGTTCCAGCCGTTGGCGTCGCTGAAGTCCGTGGCGATCTGCGGCGAGCGCACCATCGGGCTCGTGGCGCCGATGTTGAAGTGGCAGATGACCCCGGCCGAGCCGCGGGCGCACACGTCGAGGCCGCGGGCGCCCTCGAGGCGGCCGAGCATCACGGTGGACTCGTACTGCGCGGAGCCCCAGCCGTTGGCGCTCCTCATGTCGGCGACGTAGGTGACCCTCGCGCCGTTCGCCGCGGTGGGGGCGACGAAGGTGATCGAGCTGCCCGAGGGGCGAGAGAGCAGGCAGCGGTAGCCCGAGACGTCACGGCCGCAGACGTCGGCGCGGCCGTCGCGGTCGACGTCGACGAGGCGGACGGTGGAGCGGGAGAAGCTGCGCACCTCGCGGGCCTCGACCCAGCCCTCGAAGTCGGTGGCGTTCGAGGGGCGCAGGGAGCACCCCCAGGAGTCTCCGTAGCGGCCGCAGAGGTCGTCGAGGCCGTTGCCGTCGACGTCGGCGAGGGTGATGTCGGACCAGCGGTTCGAGCCCCCGCCGCTGGACCAGACGTTGGTGCCCATGGGGCCGAAGACGCCCTGGGTGAGCGGCGACACGGGCCGCGCGCCGGAGAGGGCCTGCGCCTCGGTGGTGATGTCGTCGTCGGCGCCGTCGACGGGCGCGCAGGCGACGAGCGAGAGGGAGAGGGTGCTGAGGATGATCGTGAGAGGGGTGTGCTTCATGGGGAGATCCCATGAGCGAGCGCCGTGCCCCACGGATTCATCGGGGGTTCGAGCGGCGCACCGACCGCCGCGGCGGACAAGGGGCGGTGCGCGGGTGTCTGGCGGAGCGGACAGCGCGCCTCCCCGCCGAAGAGTGGACACCCACCGCCCCCGCTCGGGACCATCCCCCGCGATGGCCGCCACGAAGAAGCCCGCTGTGAAGAAGCCCTCCGCCCGCGCCGCGGGGGCCACCGTCGACGGCTACACCGCGGAGCAGGGAGGGTGGCGCGCCGAGGCCATCACCTCGCTCCGCGCGCTCGTCGCGAGGGTGGCGCCCGAGGCGACGTGGTCGATCAAGTGGGGTCAGCCGGTGTTCGAGGCGGGCGGTCCGCTGGGCTTCGTCAGGGCCGCGGCGGCGCACGTCACCATCGGCTTCTGGCGCGGCGCGGACTTCGATGATCCCGATGGGCTCCTCGAAGGTGAGGGCGAGAAGATGAAGCACTTCAAGCTCAAGCCGGGAGCGGCCATCCCGACCGCGGCGCTGGAGGGCTTCGTGCGAGAGGCGCTCGCGCTCAACGCCGCGAAGGGCGACCCCACCCGCCGCGCGAAGACTACAGGCTGAGCCCGCGCGCGAACTCCAGCACCCGCTCGGCGAGGCGCTCGGGCTGCTCCAACTGCGGGGCGTGGCCGAAGCCGTGGGGCTCCTCGATCACCGTCTGCGGCGGCAGGTGCTGACGGAACCACGCCAGCGCCGAGGCCGGGAGCAGGCGCTCGCTCCTCCCCCACAAGAGCAGGATCGGCATGGTCAGCGAGGCCAGCGCGTCGGGCGTGGGGGAGTGCTCCGGCGTGGCGCTCTCCAGGATCTCTCGCACCGCGGGGCGCCTCAGCAGGTCGGGGAACTCGTGGGCGAAGAGCGCGAGGAACCACGGCGGCCGGTGGTACACCCGCGAGAGGAACACCTTCGCCTCGGCGGTGGAGCGCAGGTCGAAGGCCCGCAAGAGCTCCTTCCACTCGTCGTCTTCGAGCTTCGCGCCCGCGGGGGAGACGAGCATCAGGCCCTTCACCCGCGCGGGGCTGCGGAGCGCGTAGCCCAGCGCCACCGCGCCGCCCAGGGAGTTGCCGAACACCACCGCGGGCTGATCGAGCATCGCGTCGAGGGCGTCGCCCACGGCGTCGAGCACCACCTCGGGGGTGACCCGCGCGCCCTCGTCGGGGCGAGCGCTGAACCCGTGGCCCGGGAGCTCGGGCACCACCACCCGACGCACCTCGCGCCGCAGCGCGGTGACCATCGGGCCGAAGGAGCCTCCGCCCGCGCCGAGGCCGTGGATGAGCACCACGGGGGGGAGCGCCCCCTCCCCCGGGCCGTCGTAGATGTGCAGGTCGAAGCCGCGCACGCGGCGGGTGACGCTCGCGAGGCCGCGCTGTCGCATCGCGAAGCGCGAGAGGCGCTCGGCGGCGGGGAGGATCCGCGAGGTCATGCCGGGGAGTGTCCTCCATCCGGGGAGGCGTTCACGAGGGCCGAGAGCTCGTCGGCGAAGCGACGGGTGATGTCCTGCGGCGCGACGCGGAGGTGCGCGTCGGCCATGACCGTGAGCGAGAGGCCGCCGGCGTAGCTCGCGACGCTCGCGGACATCGGGATCGCCCCAGGAGCAGGGGCCGCGAAGCGCAGCGCGGTGATGGCCCTCCCGCCGACGTGCAGGGGCATCGGGGGGCCCGCGACGTTGCTCTCGACCACCGAGGCGCGTCGCGAGAGGAGCTTCACCCCCGCGCGGCGAGCGACGCCCCCCACGGCGCCGAACACGTCGACGAGGGCGTTGCCGAGGGAGAGCCCCGCGCCGCTACGGGCGACCTGGGACGACTCGCGCACCGCGGAGAGGCGCTCGTCGGGGTGCTCGATGTGTACGGGCAGGTCGACGAAGACCGAGGCGTAGCGGTTGCCGAGGTCTCCCGTGGCGGGGCCGAGGGCCACGGGCACCAGCGCGTGCAGGGGCTTCGAGGGCGGCGTCGAGAGGCTCCGCCGCATGGCGCCCGAGAGGGCGGCGAGGACGAGGTCGTTCACGTGGGCGTCGCGCTCGTGGGCGGTGCGCTTCACGGCGGCGACGTCGACGGGTCGCGACCAGGCGACGCGCTTGTGAGGGCTGAGCGGGCCTTCGAGGGTGATCCCGTGGTCGGCGCCGCGGAGCACGATGCGGCCGAGGGCGCCTGCGCCGCGGGCGAGGGCGCGGGGCGCGGGGAGCGACGCGCGGGTGAACTTCGGTCGGTGGTCGTCGTCGTCGTCGCGGGGCGCGGGGAAGGTCCCTTCGCCCTCGTCGCTCACGGCGAAGAGCACGCCGAGGAGGGCCATCCCGTCGGCGATGGCGTGGTGGACGCGCACGACGACCACGGAGCCCTGGCCCGAGCCGTCGATGACCCAGGCTCGCCAGGGCGGACGTCGGATGGAGAGGGGCGTGCTGGCGAGGCCCGAGACCGCGCGCTCGACGGCGGCGTCGGTGGAGCCGCGGGGGAGCGCGAGGCGACCGACGTGGCGGTCGAGGTCGAGGTCGGCGACCTCGTGCCAGCGGGGCGGCTCCCAGGGCACGGGCGGGAGCTCGATACGCGAGCGGAAGCGCGGGTGTACCAGGAGCCGCTCGCGGAGGAGACGTCGCAGGTCGACGAGGGGCAGCGCGCCGTCGAGGGGGAGCACCGCGGTGACCACCATCGGGTTCTCGCGGCTGCTCATCCAGAGGCGCGCGGCGTCGGCGCGCGAGAGGGTGTGGGTCTCGGGCATCAGGTGCTCCGAGGAATTGGGATCGCTGATGCGCCCCCCCGGGTGCAAGGGAAGTCACCCCAATACCCACCCGCGGGCAGCGGCGCCGCGAAGCGGGCTCACCCCTGCGTGTCGAGGCGGCACTCCCAGCGCGTGACGCGGTCGGCCCCCGCCACGCAGTCGCAGCGCAGGAGCCCCCCGTCGACGCCCCAGGTGCAGTACGGCGCGGGGTCGGGCGGCGAGAAGGTCACGCAGCACCGCCCCCCGGTCTGCACGGGGGCGAGCGGGCAGCCGCGGCCATCGAGGATGCAGCAGTACCAGCGAGGCTCGTCGGCGGGCGACTCCGGCGTGCTGCAGGTGCACGACCGAGCGACGACGTCGCCGCAGCGCTGACGAGGGACCTCGCAGCGGGAGTCGGTGACGATGGCCCGCGGGTCGTCGGGGCAGCCGGAGGCACCGCCGCGGTCTGAAGCGACGACGTCGGTGACCCGCGGGGCGTCGACGGGAGCGCCCGCGGCGTCGAGCGGCGGAGGCGGGGTGATGGACGACGTGCACGCGCACGCGAGCGCCGTGAGGACGAACCGGCGGGTCACCGCCGCACCATCCGGTCCATCACCCGCTGCAGCGCGGCGCTCGGGTCGTCGCACAGACCCGCGTGCACCGGCGACGGCTGCACCATCGTGTCGCTCGGCGCCGTCACCCACCGGAAGCGCTCCCGCAGCGACAGCGCCCCGATGGGACCCTCGCCCCCGCAGGCCCTCACCGCGGCCTCCAGACACGCCCGCAGCGTCGCGACGTCGACCTCGGGCGACAGCGCCCTCACCCGCCCTTCATCGAGCTCCACCGCCGCCCCGAGGAAGCCCCTCGCCTCGCAGTACACCACCGCCCCCACGTTCACGAACTCCCCCCGCGCCACGTCGGGCACGACCCGCAAGACCGCGTAGGCGTAGCCCTCAGCCACGCGCCGCCTCCGCCGTCTCTCGCAACACGGGGAGCCGCCCTCGCCGCGCGCGCAACCACTGGCGGTACGCGTCTCGGTGGCTCTCCACGTCGTCGAAGGCGAGGTCGGGCGCGAGCCACGCGTCGGGCACGAGCTCCACCGCCCGGTCGAGGGTGGCGTCGTCGAGGGTCGCCGCGAGGTGTGCCTCGGCCTCTCGCAACGCGGTCGCCCCGCGCAACAACACGTGGTCGCGCACTTCAGTGAAGGGGTCGTCGCTGCCCTCCAGCGGGTCGTCGGGCCTCCACCCGTGGTGGAAGTACAGGGCCGCGCCGTGGTCGATGAGCCATGGGGCGCGGTGCCAGGTGAGGATGTTCGCGTTGCGCGCGGTGCGGTCGACGTTGGCGACGAAGGCGTCGAAGAGCACGACCCGCGACGTGACAGAGGCGTCGGGCCACGGCCCCGCGAGGGGGTCGAAGGTCACGCTGCCGGGGAGGAAATCCAGGCCGAGGTTGATCCCCACGCTCTTCTCCAGCGGGAGGCACAGCTCGGGGTCGGGCTCGGCCTCTGCGATCGACGCGTCGAGGTCGACGTAGACCAGCTCGGGCACGGGGAGCCCGAGCGCGCGCCCGATCTCTCCCGCGATGACCTCGGCGATGAGGGTCTTCTCTCCCTGGCTCGCGCCGCGGAGCTTGGTGACGTACATCCCGTCGTCGTCGCCCTCGACGAGCGCGGGCACCGAGCCCCCCTGCTTGAAGGGCTTCACATAACGGATCGCGCGGACCGTTCGCACCCGAGCGTTCCTACCGCATCGCGAGGGGTCAGGGGCAGCTCACTCGCGCGCTCGCGCCTTGCGGGCACCCGGTCCACCCCTGCGCGGCGAGGTCGGGGTAGCCCATGGTGGTCATCACGCGACGTGACCCGTCGGGGCGCTGGTAGCAGGTGACCGCCCCCGTCGCGACCCACGGCGGAGCGAGGCACGCGATCACCTCCCGTCGCGAGGTGTCAGCGAAGTCCACGCACGCGTCGGGCCCGTCGAAGCGATAGCCGTACACGGGGGTGCAGCCTGCGTCGGAGGCGTCGGCGGACTCCCCGCAGCCCGCGAGGGCCACCACCTGCAGCACCGCCCCACACCGTAGGAGAGAAAGCATCGCTCCATCACTACGCCCGTCGATGGGGAACCACCAGCGCGCCGCCCCCCGCTTCATACCAGCCGCGGGTCAGTATTGCCGTCTTGCGAAGTCGTGGCTGCGTGAGACGGCAGGCGCAGAGACGGTGGCCGCGCGAGCGTGGCTGTTGGCCCTCACCCCCAGCGCCCCTCTCGCAACGTGCGACGAGGCAGTGGGCCCTCACCCCCCTCGACGCGCACGGCCACACACACTTCTGATCCATGCAGAGCCGGTCACGGAGCGCGGGGATGGAGGCCGCCTACACCCCCAGCGGGAAGGCCTGCCGGAAGGCCGAGATGCACGCCCGCTCGTCGTGCGCGTGCTGGTAGCCCGTCGCCTCCACGAAGGCGCCCCCGTCGACCACCACGGGGTACTGCACGTGCGTCAGCGCCCCCGGCGGCAAGCGCGGCAGACCGAAGCGACCCGACAACAGACGGAACGCCGCCGCGGGCATCGGCGCGCGCGTGCGACCCGTCTCTCGCACCAGCACCGAGAGCGGGAGCGGCGCCGGGCCCGTCACGTTGAACACGCCCCGCAGGCGCTTCTCCACCGAGAGGTGGATCGCCGCGGCGACGTCGTCCTCGTGCATGAACTGGAAGAGCGGGTCGTAGCCCGCGATGGCCGGCACCCGGGGGCCCTTGAGGAAGGCCGCGAGCGTGCCCTGCCCCGTCGGGCCCAGGAGGTAACAGATGCGCAAGACGGCCGTCGTGAGCGCGGGCATCCTCCACAGCGCCGTGCAGGCGTAGAGGTCCGCCGCCACGAGGTCCGCGAGCTCGGGGAAGGTCGACACCGCCATCGGGGGGTCGTCCTCGCGGTGGTAGAGCGCCTGGTCGGCGCCCGCGCCGTAGTAGGTGTGCCTCCCGACGAAGACCGCGTGGCGAGCCCCGTAGGCCCTCGCGTGCTCGAAGACGGCCTTCGTTCCCCCGAGGTTGATCCGGTAGCGCTCCTCGCTGCGAAAGCGCAGGTGCGTCACCGTCGCCATGTGCACCACCACCTCGGGGCGGCTCTTGCGAAAGACCTCCTCCGCCGCGCGCTTGCGGATGTCGATGGCGTGCACCTCCACCCCGTCGGGGGCGCCCTCCCAGGGCCGTCGGTCGATGCCCACCACCTCGTGCCCCGCCGCGACGAAGCGCTTCGCCACGATGCGCGCCACCGGAGACGCGACGCCCGTGATGAGCACCCTCATGACGTCCCCTCGCGCGCCAGCAAGCCCTCGGCCATCAGGGCAGAGATCCGTGACTTCACCCGGTCGACCATCGCCACCACCGCGTCGTCGTCCTCGGTGCCGTCGCCCTCGAAGACCATGGGCTCGCCGTAGCGCAGCTCCATCTTCGCGGGCAGAGGGAGCGCCAGGAGGTAGGGCGTGAAGGGCACGTAGGGCGCGCCCACGAGCCTCCCGATGGCCTTGGAGTTCCACACCGTCGGGATCGCCTCGCCCCCGCCGAGGATGCCCACCGGCACGATGGGGGTCTTCGTCGAGAGCGCGAGGCGCATGAAGCCCGTGCCGAAGTCCACCAGGGAGTGCCGCTCCCAGTAGAGCTTCGCCGTGCCCCGCGCCCCCTCGGGGAAGACCATCAACATCCGCTCGTCTCGCAGGAGGGCCTCGGCGTGCTCGGGGAGGCCCGTGAACTGCCCCGTGCGCGACGACCACAGCGACGCGAGGGGGAGCTTGTTGATGAACTTCTCGGCCATGCCCTGCGCGAGGCGGGGAGGGTCCATCTCCAGGAGCATCGAGGTGATGACCATGGCGCCGTCGACGGCCACGCCGCCGGAGTGGTTGCCGATGAGCATCACCCGCCCCGACCGCGGCACGTTCTCGACGCCGAAGACGGAGACGCGAAAGTAGTGTCGGTAGAGGAGCGCGAAGGCGGTGAACATCGCGCCGAGGTGCCGCTTCGAGATCCCCCACGGGTCATACCCGTAGCGGTTGAAGGG
The DNA here is from genome assembly GCA_023428035.1 of Pseudomonadota bacterium. Taxonomy (GTDB): domain Bacteria; phylum Myxococcota_A; class Polyangia; order Polyangiales; genus JAEYZO01. The sequence goes on from JAEYZO010000828.1 coordinate 8,543, forward strand.
CAGCTCGACGCGCTCGACGCGCGCCATGATCTCGGGGTCGATCGGCGGGAACACCTTCGCGGGGCCTCCGTGTGGCCCGCGACGCTACACCGCGGGAGGGGTCAGCGGCAGACGAACTCCGGCGCGCGGCCCGTGGGCTCGTCGTCGGTGTTCCCTCGGGCCATGCAGGGCTCGTCCTCGCTCCAGGCGCGCCAGTCGGCGCCGCGGCCCAGGGTCGCCGCGTGCTCGCGCCACAGCCGGTAGCCGTCGTTCGAGCTCGACGCCCCCATCGCCCGGAAGACCGTGGGCGCCGCGCACATCCCCGCGGCCTCGCTGCGCCGCTGCTCGGCCTCGGCGTAGTCGAGCACCACCTCGGCCATCGCGGCGTTCGAGCTGTTCCAGCAACACGTGCGCGAGCGCTCGTACTGGAGCTCGCCGAAGACGAAGTCCTCGAGCAGGCGGTGCTGCGCGTCGGTCGCCGCGCGGTCGCGACCGGCCTCCTCCTCGATACGGTAGAGGTCCTCGAAGGCGTCTTCGCGGCGGGTGCGCGCCGAGCAGCTCGCGGGGTAATTCCGCAGGTGCTCCCGCGCCGCGCGGATCTGCCCGAGGGCGGCGTTGCGGCGGTCTTCGAGGCTCGGCACCACGAGGATCTCCCCGAAGCGCGCGGGCCGGGCGGCGATGGCCTCGCGGTCGTTGTCGTCGATGGCCGCGTCGCGGTCGCGCACGGCGACCTCGTTCATCCACTGACCGTCCCGCAGGGCCGCGGTGCGCCAGCGGCGAAGTCCGCCGCCGAGGGCCGCGTAGGGCGTGCCGTCCGAGGCCATGCCCACGCCCCCGGTGTTCGCGAGGGTGAAGTACCGGCGCGCGCTCGCGGGCTCGTCCCACACGGGCTGGCGGCGGGGCATGGAGCCCGAGATCACGTCGACGGCGAAGCGGCCCTCCATGGGCTGCGAGACCCGCACCACGGGGATGGTGTGGCCGATGCCCTGGCGCTGCCAGCGCTCGAGCAGCACGTCGCCGGCGGAGATCGCCTCGGGGCGCACGTGGTAGAGGTTCGTCGCGTCGGCGAGGTTGCCGCTGCCGAAGTACAGCAGCACCAGGCGCATGAAGTACCCCACGCGCTTGTTCAGGAACATCTCGTCGAAGTAGGCCCCCGCCCCCGGCGCGCGGCCCGAGCCCGTCGCGGGGAGCCACGGCACGGTGTCGTCGTTGCCGAGGTGGTAGTTCCTGAGCGTCGCGTCGCTGGGCCACGGTTGACCCTCGCGCCAGCGGCTCTCGTGGTCGCGGTACGCCGTGCGAAAGAGCGGGAAGCGCCCCACCCGCGCGCCGCTGCGGTTCACGAAGCCGAAGTGCCCCGCGTAGAGCACCTGCCGCCCCTGCGAGTCCCAGCCCTGGAGGAAGAAGGGCAGGTGGTACCAGCTCGCGAAGGCCACCCGGAGGAAGATCGCCACCTCGGCGCACTCCAGCGTGGGCGCGCCCAGCACCCGGTCGCCGTAGGGCGTGGGCACCTGCACCGTGTGGCCGTGGCCCCCCTCGCGCGGCACCCGGCGGAACGACGCCACCCAGCGCTCGAACTTCTGCTCCCAGTCGAGGCCCGAGCCCGCCGACCACGCGACGCCCCCGGCGCGCCCCCCGCCGGGGTCGGTGTCGCGCCA
>JAEYZO010000876.1 GCA_023428035.1 Pseudomonadota bacterium
GGTCCCCATCGCCCAGCCCGCGCCGGGCGGGGCTACGGTGCCTCGCTTTCGCACCTGGTACGACCGCGAGGACGTCGTGCGGACCTTCCAGCGGCTGTACGGCGCGCTGAGCCCCGCGCAGCGCGCCGCGAGCGCGCGCTTCGACGAGGCCGCCGTCGACGACGCCTTCGGCTGGAACGCCCGCTTCGTCACCACCCTCACCGAGTGGGACGCCTCTCGCCTCGAGCGCTTCGCGGCCTCCCTCGACTCGCCCGCGCGGCTCACGAGCGCGGCCGGCGTACAGCGCGTGTCGCTCAGCCCCGACGCCGTGCGACACCTCGTGTCGAGCTACCCCGAGATCCTCCGTTGCCTGCACGGGGGCTCTCCGCCCGCCTTCGTCGACGGCGCAGCGGCGCCGCAGCGGGTGGCCCGCGAGCTCCTCGCGCTCACCCCCTGCGGGTCAGCGGTGTACGGGCCCTACTTCGTCGCGAGCGGGGGCTCGCTCAACGCCCGCGTCGAGGGCGCGAGCGAGGGCACCACCCTCTCGGTGATCGAGGGCGTCTCCGTCGACGGCGCGACGCGATGCTCGACCGCCGACGCTGCGGGCTGCGCGATCAGCGGCCCGGGCACCTTCCTCGTGAGGGTGCGCGCGCGGGGCAGGGCCTCGGGGGGCGCGCTCGACCTGAGCTATACGCCCCCCGACGCGGCGGCGACGGCGTGCCTGCACGGGGTCTTTCCTCCGCAGGCGGCGACGGTCGCGATGGAGTGGCGTCGCGCCGACATCGGGGCGCCGCTCCCGGTCTACGACACCAGCGCGACGGCCCTCTCGCGACGTCTCGCCAACGCCGAGGCGACCTGGGGCGAGGGAGACTCCACCGCCGACCCGCAAGAAGGCGCCATCTACACCCTGCGCCTCGCGTCGGGGAGCACCTTCCGCCTCGCGGGGATGCACATCCGAACGCGCGAGCTCGACCGCTGGATGAACATCACGCTCTGGTGGTCGCCGCGCCCCGACGAAGACTTCGGCGCCGACCGGCCCGAGTTCATCCGCGCCCTCGGCGCCCCGTGGAGCGCCTACAAGATGTGCGTCGCCACCGAGTACGACGAGCGCGACGCCGACCCCGACGGCGGCTACGCGCGCGACGTGCCCTCCCTCGCGGCGGCGCTGCGCGCGGTGCACGAGGGCCGCGGCGGGCCGTCGTGGTGCTCGAACCCCTACATCGACGCGGGCCCCGGCCTCGTGCGCTCCAACTGCGTCGGGTGCCACCAGCACGCGCTCAGCGGCGTGCGCCCGGCCGCGATCCAGAACGACGCGGCGCGCTTCCCCCTCAACGCGCGGGCGCAGGTGAGGAACAACCTCCCGGCCGACGGCTTCTGGGGCATCGACGGAGGAGACCAGCTCGGCACGGTCTTCTCTGAGACCGTCGAGTACTTCCGCGCGACGCGCTGAGAGCGCCCTTCCCTTATCCTGCCACGATGACCCCCGACGCTCCGCGCGGCGCGGTCGTCCGCTCGGACATCCCGCCGCGCCTCGACGCCCTGGAGTGGTCGCGCTGGCACCGGCGCGTCGTGATCGCCCTCGGGATCACCTGGATCCTCGACGGCCTCGAAGCCAGCCTCATCGCCAACCTCGCCCCCACCCTCCAGCACCCCGACGCGCTGGGCCTCCGCGCCGTCGAGGTCGGCCTCGCCAACACCGTCTACCTCGTGGGGCAGGTGATCGGCGCCCTCGTCTTCGGCCACCTCACCGACCGCTACGGCCGCAAGCGCCTCTTCCTCGTGACCCTCGGGCTCTACCTCGGGGCCACCGCGCTCTGCGGGCTCGCGCCGAACCTCGGGGTCTTCCTCGCGCTGCGACTCCTCGCTGGCGCGGGCATCGGGGGGGAGTACTCGGCCATCAACTCCGCCATCGACGAGCTGATCCCCGCGCGGGTGCGAGGTCAGATCGACCTCGGCATCAACGGCTCGTACTGGGTCGGCGTCGCCCTCGGCGCGCTGATGACCCTGGTGCTCCTCAACCCCGCGGTGGTGCCCGTCGCCCTCGGGTGGAGGCTCGTCTTCGGCCTCGGCGCCGCGCTCGGCGTGGCGATCCTGCTGGTGCGCCGCGACGTGCCCGAGAGCCCGAGGTGGCTGCTCATGCACGGCTTCGTGCGCGAGGCGAAGCTCACCATGGAGCTCATCGAGTCGAAGGCCCGCGGCGGGAGCACCCCCGTCGAGGTCACGGTGCGCGAGGTCGAGGTCACCGTGACGGGGTCCGTCGGCCCCGCGTACGTGCTCGAGACGCTGATGAAGCGCTTTCCGCGGCGCACGGCGCTGGGCGTCGTGATGATGACCGCGCAGGCCTTCTTCTACAACGCGATCTTCTTCTCCTACGGGCTGATCCTCGAGCGCTTTCACCGCGTGCGCGCCGACCGCGTGGGGCTCTACATCCTCCCCTTCGCGCTCGGGAACTTCCTCGGCCCCGTGCTCCTCGGCCCGCTCTTCGACCGCTGGGGCCGCCGCGTGATGATCCCCGCCACCTACGCCGCCTCGGGCGTGCTCCTGCTTGTCACGGGCGCGCTCTTCTACGTCGGCGCGCTCACCGCCGTGACGCAGACCGCCGCGTGGTGCGCCGTGTTCTTCTTCGCCTCCGCCGCCGCGAGCTCGGCCTACCTCACCGTGAGCGAGCTCTTCCCCGTCGAGGTGCGCGGCGTCGCCATCGCGTTCTTCTACGCGCTCGGAACGGGCGGCGGCGCCGTCGCGCCGTCCCTCTTCGCGCACATCGTCGAGCGCGGAGACCCGCTGCGCCTCGTCGCGGGCTACGCCTTCGCCTCGGCGCTCATGCTCGCCGCCGCGGTGGTCGCGCGCCGCCTCGGCGTCGACAGCG
>JAEYZO010000880.1 GCA_023428035.1 Pseudomonadota bacterium
GCGGTGGAGCGCGCGGTGGAGACCGCCGCGGGCGCGCTCGCCAAGCTCGGTTGCGCGGTGACGTTCTTCCCGCCGCCCGACGTGCCCTCGCTCTTCGACGACTACCTCGGCGCGCTGAGCGCCGACGGCGGAGAGACCATCCGCGACGCGCTCGGCCACGACCCGGCGGACCCTTCGTTGAAGCCGCTGCTGGCGCTCGCGATGGTGCCCGACGCGGGGCGCCTCGCGCTCGCGAAGGTGGCTGGGGCCGTGGGGCAGAGCCGCGCGCAGCGGCTCCTCGACGCGGTGGGCGCGCGCACCGTGGCCGACTACTGGAAGCTCATCGACCGCATCCGGTCATACCGCGCGCGGCTCCTCGACGCGATGGACGCCGTGGGCGTCGACGTCGTGCTCTGCCCGGGCTTCGCGACGCCCGCCCTGCCGCACGGGATGTCGAAGAACTTTACCGCCGCCGCGACGCCCGCGCTCTTGTGGAACGCGGTGCAGTTCCCCGCGGGGGTGGTCCCGGTGACGAAGGTCCGCGCGGAGGAGACGACGCGGGCCCTCGCCCGCGACATGGTCGAGCGCCACGCGGCGAAGGTCGACGCCGAGAGCGCGGGCCTCCCCGTGGGCGTGCAGGTGGTCGCGCGCCCCTGGCAGGAGAGCCGCGTGCTCGCGGTGATGTCGGCGCTCGAGGGCGCGCTGCGCGGCAGCGACGACTACCCGGTGACGCCGGTCACGCCGGGCTGAAGAGGTTGCCCTCTGGCTGGGGTGCAGCCGCGGCAGCGGCCAACCCCAGCGCCGTAGCGCCACCGCGCTTCCAAGAGCGCACCCGAGGTCCAGAGCTACCCGTTCCCCTGCTACCGTTGCCCCCTCGCTCTCGTGTCTCGCTCCCTCGCCGCGCTCGCCCTCGTCGCCCTCGGTTGCACCTCCACGCCCAGCGCCCCAGCGCCCGCTGACGCCTCAGCGCCCCACGACCTCGCGCCGCCCCTCGACGTCGCCACCGACACACCCTCCGACGTCCCCCCCGACGGGCCCCGCGCGCCTCGCCGCTGCCCCGCGGGAACACCCCTCCCCTACCCCGACGCCGACGGGATCGGCGACGGGTCACCGCTCCCCGCGATGCGCTTCGAGGCCGCCCTCGGAGACGGCGACCTCGGCGCCCTCTACGCCCCCTGCGAGCCGCGCACCTCGCTCGTCGTCGTGCGCGTGATGGCCGCGTGGTCGGGCCCCGCTCGCTACGCCGCCGAGCACACGGGGCACCTCCGCGCGCACCCCGCGGCGGACCGCTTCACCCTCGTCGACCTCCTCGCCTTCGGGCAGGACAACCTCCCCGCCACCCTCGACGACGCCGCCGACTTCCGACCGCTCTACGACGTCCACCCCGACGCGCTCGCGGTCGACCCCGGCTATCGCTTTCGCGTCTTGCACTTCGGGGGCGGGCGCCTGCCCCTCGTGCTCCTCGTCGACCGCCGCACGATGAACCTCTCGCGCGTGCTCACCGCCCCCTCGGCCGTCGAGCTCGACGACGCCATCGACCGCGCCCTCGCCGAGGGCGACGGCCTCCCGCGCCCCGCCTCGCGCCCCCGGGAGCTCATCGACCGTCGCTTCAGCGCCGACGACTGGGAGCAGCTCACGGCGATGTCTCCCGTGCCCCCTCCCCCGCCGGACCCCACCAACCGCGTCGCCGACGACCCGCGCGCCGCGGCCCTCGGCGAGGCCCTCTTCAACGACCCGTCCCTCTCCGCCGCGGGCGACGTCTCCTGCGCCACCTGCCATCAACCCGCGCGGGACTTCGGCGATGGGCGCCCCGTCGCGGTCGGCGCCGCGGTGGGAGACCGGCACACGCCCACGGTGCGCGCCGCCCCCCACCTCCGCTGGCTCTTCTGGGACGGCCGCGCCGACTCGCTCTGGTCGCAGGCCCTCGGCCCCGTCGAGAACCCCGCGGAGATGAACGGCTCGCGCCTCGCCCTCGCGCACGCCGTCGCGGCTCGCCACCGAGGGCCCTACGAGACCATCTTCGGCCCGCTCCCCGCGCTCGGTGAGACCGCCCGTTTTCCCCCCGCGGGCAGGCCCGGCGACGCCGCCTGGGAGGCGATGACCGCCGACGACCAGCGCGCCGTGAACGCGGTCTTCGTGAACGCGGGAAAGGCCATCGCCGCCTTCGAGCGCACGCTCACGCACCCCGAGACGCCCTTCGACCGCTACGTCGCCGGCGACTTCAACGCCCTCACCGAGCAGCAGCGCGAGGGCCTGCGCCGCTTCATGGACCTCGGCTGCGTGCAGTGCCACCACGGCCCGCTCTTCACCGACGGGAGCTTTCACAACATCGCGATGCCCACCGGCCGCCGCGACGGCGCCCCCGACGTGGGACGTCACGGCGGCGTCACGCCGCTCCTCACGTCGCCCTTCCGCGCCGACGGCGAGTGGAGCGACGACCGCACGATCGCCGTGCACCTCGCGCGCCTCGCGCAGCACCCCGACGCGCTCGGGCAATTCCGCACGCCACCTCTGAGGGGGGTGTCACTGCGCGGGCCCTGGGGCCACGGGGGGACCTTCACCACCCTCGACGCGGTGGCCCTGCACTACGCCCAGAGCGTCACGCGCACGAGCTCACCGGGCTCCACCGGCCCGCAAGACCCGCACCTCGTGGGCTTCCACATGGACGCCATCACCCTCGGCACGGTGTCGTCCTTCCTCGAAGCCCTGTCGCCGTAGCGGCCCCGCGGCACGGCCGCTGCGTACACTCGCTCATCTCACACGTAGCACCCGCGTTTCGTGCCAGCGTGTGCCCTGAGCGATGCTTCACCCTGACATGAGGGCCACCATGAACGCCTCACGACTCACCCTCCTCGCCGCGCTCCTCGGGCTCTCCGTGGGCTGCGGCAGCTCCACGACGCCGATCGTCCCCGACGCGGGCTCGACCACAGACACGGGCTCCGTCTCCGACACGGGCCCGGCCACCGACGCGCCCGCGACCTGCACCCTCCCCGGAGGCGGAACCTGCCGCCGCGGAGAGACCTGCCGTCACCCCGACGGCTGCAACACCTGCACTTGCTACGACGGCAGCGGCCTCGCGAGCTGCACCCTCATCGGCTGCATCGACGCGGGGAGCCCCGGCGATGTGCCGCGCACCGACGGGGGCCCACGAGAAGACGTCCCCGCGGGTCGGGTGTGCCGCTCGCGCACCGACTGCTCGGCGGGCGAAGACTGCGCGTTCCCGACGAGCGGCTGCGTCGACGTGGGGTACTGCACCCTGCCGACGCCGTGCTTTCGCCCCGAGACCTGGTGCGGCTGCGACGGCGCCGACGTGGTGGGCTGCTACCCGACGCGCCCGGTGCGCGGCGTGGGCTCCTGCGCCGACGCGGGGGTTCGGGCCTGCAGGGCGCAGCGCGACTGCGCCAGCTTCGAGGATTGCGTCTTCTCGACGCCCGGCTGCGACGTGAACGGGGTGTGCGCGCATCAGCGCGACTGCGCGGCGATCGTCCCCTACTGCGGCTGCAGCGGTGAGACCTTCATGGACTGCCCCAGCGCCCCGACGCGCCCGTGGCTCTCCAGCGGCGCGTGCGCGACCGACGGGGGCGCGGTCATGGACGTCACGTCCTGCGAGGGCGCGCACATCGGGCGCGGCGGCGGGTACTGCTCCGGCCCCGACGACCGCGCGCTCCCGCTGGAGTGCTGCCGCGGGTGGGACTGCGACCAGAGCCACGCGCTCTGCGACCGGGTCCCGCCGACCTGCCCGCCGGGCGAGGTGCCGCTCATCACGCTCGGTTGCTACGGCCCCTGCGTGCCCGCCACCCACTGCGCGCGCCCCGACGCGGGGTGAGCGGTGACGTCCAGCGCGGCGCCCCCG
>JAEYZO010000029.1 GCA_023428035.1 Pseudomonadota bacterium
AGCGCCTCGACGTGCTCACGCCAGCGGGGATCGGGAACGGGACCTCGGGAGTGCGAAGTGGGCATCGTCCCCCGAGGCTCTCAGCGGGAGAGAGCGACGTCGCCCATGGGGATCTTGCACCGCGTACAGCCTCAAGGAGCACTCCAGCGGCACGCAACGAGGCGGCGTGCACCTGACCAAGCGCGGCCCCGGCCTGGTGCGCAAGTACCTGTTCCTGCTGGCGCTGCGCATGATCGGAGGCAACCCGATCGTGCGCGCGTGGTACCAGCGCCGGCGCAGCTACCGCCCCGATCACAAGCTGCCCGCGGTCCTCGCGGTCGTGCGCAAGCTCGTCAAGGCGATCTGGCACGTCGCCCGGGGCGCGCCCTTCGACGCCACCAAGCTGTTCGAGGTGGCGCGCCTGGGGCTGGGGGCGGACGCGGCGACGATGTCGTCGGGAGGTGCAGCCACGATGTGAACTCGGTCTTCGCGCGAGGACGGTGACGTCCGCGCGCGGGGTGGTCGGTCGACGGGTGACCGCCGTTTCGTCCTGCGTCGCACCTTTTGGGTGACGCTCTGAGTGAGTCCCTGCGGCACCCTGAGAACGCCCGAGGATGGCGATGCGCGACGCGGCAGAGCCCGTGCAGCCCTGGGGCTGACACGCTACGGAACAGGTCCCGCGGACCCCTCGTCTCGTTCTCCGACCACGACCCCGCGCGTCCGCGGTGCGGCGTAGGAGTCCGTCGTCCGGTGTCAGGCCGGTCGGCAAGAGCGAACTCCTACGGCCAAAGAGCACCCGCGCTCGCGGCAAATTCGGCATCTCCGCGAGGCAGCACTTGACTACAACAGGAGGCAAGCCGCGGGACGACCGGTGGGCGGGATGCGAATGACGAGGTTGTTCTCCGGAGAGTCCTAACCCTAGCGTTCGACGCGAATGACGATCTGAGACAGCGCCTGAAGCGCGCGTTGCCCGAAACCTCTCCGCGGTGGTGTTGTCTCGCCTCCCCATGCGGTCCCTCAGCCTGCCTCCGCCCGCGCTGAGGCTCGCCTTCGCGCTGGTCACCGCGCTGACCACGTCGACGGCGAGCCCCCAGACGCAGCCCCGCCCCGCGCCCCTCACCGTACACATCACCGCGCCCCACGCGGGGGTAGGGCACAGCGGCGAGACCATGTCCCTCTCGGCCACGGTGAGCGACCCGAGCGTACGCACGGCGCTCCTCACGGCGCACGGGATCACCTACGAGGTCCCCGTCACCGACGGCCGCGTCGAGCAGACCGTGGTGGTGCTCCCAGGGAACAACCGCCTCGGGCTCACGGTGCAGCGGGGGGGCGAGACCGTCTCAGACGCGGTGACCTTCCACGCCGAGGGCCAGCCCGTCGAGATGGTGGTGCTCCTGGGCTGGGCCTCGCGCGGAGAGATCATCGACCTCTGGGTGCGCGAGCCCACGGGCGAGACCTGCAAGTGGGACCACCGCGAGACCAACGGAGGGAGGCTCCTCGACTTCTCGACCTCTGCCATCGGCTTCGGCTCGCAGGCCTACCTCCGCGAGCGCGCCGTCGCGGGGCGCTACCGGGTGAAGGTCCACTACTGGTCGGCGCGGTCGCGCGAGGTGGCGAGCGACGAAGGGAACTTCGACGCCGACCTCGAACGCCTCCACGTCATCGACGACCGCCTCGCGGCCTCACCCCCCGCCGCCGAGCGCGCCACCCTCACCGCGGAGCGCAACACCCTCACCGCCCGTATGGACCGCTGGGCCCTCCCCTCGGGCCCCCAGACGCCCCTGCGCGCCGAGGTGCTGCTCTTCCCGAACACTCCCCAGGAGCGACGCTGGCGCTTCGAGGTCACCGCGCAGCGCACCGGGCAATTGCAGACCCTGGGCGAGGTCGAGGTCACTGACGCGATGATCCGCGCCGCCCGCGCGGCCCTCTCCCGCGGAGGCGCGCCGTGAAGCCCTCGCTCCTCCTCGCGCTCATCGCGGCGCCCTCGATCTCCCTCGCGCAAGGGGTGGCGCTGCCCTTCTCGCGACCTGAGCGCCCCTTCCTCCTCCTCGACGCTGAGCACCGCGCCACGCCCGGCCCGGCGTCGGTGCGCGTGCAGGTGCGCGGCGGCGGAGCCCTTCGCCTCTCGGTGTTCCGCGTGCACGACCCCGCGGCGTGGATCGCCCGCTCTGGGGAGCCCGACGGGCTCGCGGTCTCGAACGATCGCGCTGGAGTCGAGTGCGAGCAGCTCCTCGCGCAGAGCTCACCGCTCCCGCGGCGGGGCGCGACGCTGGAGCTCGTGCGAGAGCTCCGCGTGACGCCCGCGCCTCCCACCGCGGCGCGACGCACGGGCGGTGACGAGAGCGAGGTCTACGACTCCAGCGACCAGGACGAAGGGAGCGTCGAGACCCGCTGGGTGCGCGCGGGGCGATGGAGCGACCAGCGCGTGCCGGTGGGCGCGCTCCCCGAGGGGCTGTACCTGGTGCGCGCGCACGCTGGGGCGTGGGCCGCGAACACGCTCCTGCCGGTGAGCGACCTCACCCTGGTCGCTCGCCGCGGAGACGCCCACGACATCGTCTTCGCCGCGAGCGCCGAGGGCGCGCCCCTCGCGGGGGTGGAGGTCCTCGACGCACGCGGACGTCGCGCGCGCACCGATGCGCGCGGAGAGGCCCGCTTCGCCGCGGTCGACGACCCGACGCGGCGCTTCATCGCGCACCGCGGCCTCGGGTGGGCGTGGACCGACGCGCGCCACGCGCGGCTGGGTTTGTGTGACCCGCGGGTGTACCTCGACCCGGGGCGCCCGGTGTTCCGACCAGGGGAGACGGTGCACCTGCGGGGGCACGCGCGGGGCTGCGTCGACGGCCGTGAAGCACCGCTCGCGAACGAGCGCGTGGAGCTGATCGACGACGACGGCGACGACGCCCGCCCCGTGGCCGAGGCCCGCACCGACCGCGACGGGAACTTCACCGCCACCTGGAGCGCCAACCACACCACGGTCGGCGCGCGGCTGCGGGGGCACGCGCACCTTCGGACGATCCAGTTCGACCAGCGGCGGCTCCCGACGCGCTCGCTGCGGCTCACGCTCGACCGGGGCTTCGCCGCGGCGGGAGAGACCGTGCGCGCCCGCGCCGCCGACGACGACGGGGGATGGCCCACCACCGAGAGCGTGAGCTTCGAGGTCGACGGCCGACGGATGCACGCCGAGGTGGGGCCCGGCCGCGCCGCGGAGGTGAGCTTCACGGTGCCCACCACCGACGCAGCCGTGCGCGCGATCACAGTGACCGCGACGCTCGGGGTGCTCAGCGCCGACACGCAGTTGTTCACGGGTCGATCGCCCGTGCTGCTCCACGTCGAGCCCGAGCGAGACGTGGGCGCGACGGGAGACTCCCTCCCGCTGCGACTGCGCGCGGAGGACCTCGGCGGCGACGCGCGGCCCGAGGAGGTCTCGGTCGAGGTCTTCGGCAGCGACGGCAACCGACCCGTGGGCAGCGCTCGATGGACAGGCCGCGCGCGGATCGACGGAGACACCACGGCGCGCGCGACGCTCACGGGTGTCGGTCCGTGGTGGGTCACGGTGCGCTCGACGCGGTCTCGCGACGTCACCGCGGGGACGGTGGTGTGGGAGCGCGATCGGCCTCCGACCCTGGGCGCGCGGGGCTCGCTCTCGGTGCGCGCGGGCGCGGCGCGGGCGGCGCCTGGGGTCGCTCTGCCGGTGGACGTGCTGCGTCCCGCGGGGGGCGCGACCTGGGTGACGCTGGAGCAGTCGGGGGTTTGGGCGAGCGCTGTCATCCCCGCGGGGGCGGCGCCGAGGCCCGACGGGAGCTGGCGCGCGATGCTGGGGGTGCCCGAGACGGCGAGGGGCGACCTGAGCGTGGTCGCGACGCACCTGCGTAGCGGCGTGGTGAGCACGGCGACGAGCGTGACGCGCGCGGTGGGCTCCCCCGCCACGCTCACGGTGGAGCCCGAGCGCAGGGTGTACCCCGAGGGCGAACGGACGCGGGTGACGGTGAGCTCCCGCGACGCGGAGGGGCGCCCCGTGGATGGGGTGATCTCGCTGTGGCTCGCCGACGCGGGCTACTGGGACCTCGCGGAGGATCGCTACCCCGAGCCCGAGGCGCTGTTGAACGTTCCCGGTCGACCCGCGAGCGGGAGCGACAGCACGCACTTCATCGCGTGGGGCTCCGACGAGGGCCGTCGCGTCGAGGTGAGCGCGCTGTGGAACGGGACGCCCCTCCCCCGCACCACCCTCTACGACGCGTGGACGGCGGGCGCCGACACCGTCGACGTGAGCGCGACGGGCTCCCTCGCGGTCATCGCTCGGGCCATCGCTACCACCGCGGGGTTGCGGCTCGGTGACGTCTGCGACGCGCGCGTTCGCGCGGTCGGTGACGCGTCTCTCGCGGCGAGGAACATCCCCTGGGACCTCCTCGCGGCGCGGGTGGCCGAGCGCACGACGACCTTCGCGTCGGTGCACGACGGCGCGCTTCGCCTCACGTGCACCGAGACCGCGCAGCGCTCGGCTCGCGGCCTCATGGGTCACGGATCGGGCTCGGGTTCGGGCTACGGCAGGGGTGGCCTCGGGTCCCGTGGCGCGCGCGAGCAGACCCTCGAGGGCGACCTGTACTTCCTCCCCTTGCAACGGCTCGGTCCCACGGGGCGCGCGGTGATCGAGGTCCCGCTCCCCGCGCACCCGGGTCGCTGGCGGCTGCAGGGTGTGGTGATCTCCGACGACGGACGCGGCGCCCACGCCCACGCGCTGGTCACCACCTCGCGCGCGCTCAGCGCGAGCGTCGAGCTCCCCTCACGGATGCGCGTCGGCGACGAGCTCCGCGGCGATCTCGCGGTGCACGCTCCCTCTCGCGCCGGGCAGTCCGCGGCGATCTCGCTCACGACCCGCGGGGTGAGCGTGACCGCGCCTCCCGCGACGGTGACCCTCGACGCTCGCGGCGACGCGATCGTGCCCCTCTCGCTCACGGCGACGCGTGACGGCGACGGAGAGGTGATCGCCGCCGTCACCAGCGGCGCGGCGCGAGACGCGGTGCGCGTCGCGATCCCGGTGCGGGACGACGTCAACACTCGGGCGCTCTCGGTGCGGGCCTTCGTGGGGGAGAGCGCCACGGACGTCGACGTGCCGATCCCCGCGCTCTCGCGGCCGACTTCGCTTCGGGTGAGCGTCGACGCAGGGCTCGCGGACATCTTCGACGACGTGGCGGCGGCCCTGTCCGATCCTCGGTGGGACTCGCCCGCGCTCTACGTCGACCGCCTCCTCGCGCTGCGAGCCTTGCAGTCGTCGCTCGCGGCCCTTCCCGAGCGGGAGCGCGCGCCGCGTGCCGAGCGCCTCGACGCGATGCTCCGCTCGACGCTCTCGACGCTCCAGGCGCTGCGCTCGCCCGACGGAGGCGTCGCGTGGTGGAGGGCGCCGTCGTCGTCGACCTGGCTCAGCGCGGTGATGGTCGCGGCGCTCCCCAGAGACGCGCGTGGGCAGTGGGCGGACGCGGTGCGCTTCGTCACGGAGTCCGCGCG
>JAEYZO010000919.1 GCA_023428035.1 Pseudomonadota bacterium
GCTCTGTCCCCCCTCCCCCAGCCCGTCCGCGCGACGCCGACGCGACCCGCGCGCGGCTCCTCGACGCCGCCGAGAGGCTCTTCGCCAAGAAGGGCCTCGACGGCACGCGCCTCCGCGAGGTGGCCGAGGGCGCGAACGCCACCGTCCCCCTCCTCTGTCACCACTTCGACAACAAAGACACCCTCTACGCCGCCGTGATCGACCGAGGGATGGAGCGCTTCGCCGACCTCGGCTGGGGCGCCCTCGGTCACGGCCGCGGCATCGCCGAGCAGATCGTCGCCTTCGTCGAGGGCCTTCTCGACCTCGCCTCGCGGGAGCCTCAGGTGACCGCGCTCCTGCACCGCGAGATGACCGAGGGGGGCGAGCGCGCCGCGGGCCTCGCCGAGCGCTGGCTCATCCCCTTGCGCGACGCCGCGATCGACGCCGTGCGGTCGGCGCAGTCACGCGGCGAGGTGCGGCCCAGCGTCGACCCCGAGATGCTCGTGCTGCACCTGTCGGGGGCGATCCTCTACCCCTCGCTCGCGGCGCCGATGGTCGAGGCCGTGTGGGGCAGCGACCCCCTCGCAGACGACTTCATCGCCCGGCGAAAGCGCGCCCTCGTCGACCTCATCCTCCCGCTGGTGGTGTCGGCGCGGTAGCGCGGGCCATCGCCCAGCGCGGGTTGCGTGGTTGCAGCGTCGCCATGTGGCGCATCGCCTGCTGGTGCGCGGGCTCGCGCCGCAGCGTCTCGCGGAAGGCCCTCACCGCGTCGTCCCACCGCTGGAGCCGCTCGAGCGCGAGGCCGAGGTTCATCGCGGGGTTCGGGTCGCGCGGGAGGAGCACCATGGCCTGCTGCAAAGGGCCCACGGCGCCCTCGGCGTCGTTCAGCGCGAGGCGCATCGCGCCCAGGCCGTTCCAGGCCTCGCCGGTCTGCGGCGCTCGCTGGGTGACCTCTTGAAAGGCCCGCGACGCGCCCTCGCGGTCGCCCGCCCTCGCGAGCGCAACGCCGAGGTTGGTGCGCGCGCCCACGTGCTCCGCCGAGCGCTGGAGCGCCTGACGGAAGCTCTCCGCGGCGTCGGTCCAGTGAGACTCGCGGAGGTCGAGCTCGCCCTGCGCCACCCAGGGCTCGGGCCGGTCGGGCATCTTCTGCCCCGCCCTCAAGATCGCCGCCCGCGCCGCGTGGAAGTGCTCCGCCCCGAGGTCACCGAGCACCACGCCGTAGGCCAGCCAGGCCTCTCCGTTCTCGCGGTCGACCCCGAGCGCCCGCTCGAGGAGCGCCCTCGCCCCCGGGAGGTCCCCGCGCGCCCGAGACACCTGCGCGAGGTTGATCACCGGCGAGGGGTCGCTGGGGTCGATCTCAGACGCGGCGCGGTAGGCCTCCGCGGCCCCCTCGACGTCGCCCACGGCGAAGCGCGCGAGCCCGAGGCGGTTCTGCGCGTCGGCCGACCGAGGTGAGCGCCGGCCCAGGGTCTCGGCGAGCGAGAGCGCGGCGTGCCCTCGCCCCGCGTCGAGGAGGACGTCGACGTGGTACACCTCGCTCCGCTCCCGCAGTGCCGGGGGGGTCTCGCGCGACGACTCCACCTGCTCGAAGAGGCGCTCGGCGCGGGCCCGCTCCCCGCGGCGCAGGTTCGCGAGGGCCAGGGCGAAGGCCGCCCGGGGCTCCTCGGGCGAGGCCGTCGCGGCGGTCTGCGCCTCGGTGAGCGCGAGCGAGACGTCTCCGCGGGTGAGGTCGCCGTAGGCGCGCGCCACGTGGTAGAGCGCGTCGGCGCTGCGCGCGAGGGCGGGGGAGACATCGGCGCGACGCGCGGCGGCGAAGTCGCGCTGCACGCGTGACCAGTCGGTGCGCTCAGGGCGCGCCACGGACGCGTCGAGGGCGGTCAAGCCCGCGCGGTAGCGGGCCTCGGCGGCGGTCGCCTCGCGCGAGCGGACCCACAGCGCGGCGCCCGGCGCGACCAGCGCCGCCAGCGTCGGGACCCAGAGCAGAACCTTTCGCGTGCGCTTCACGGCGACTCCCTCCAACACCGCCTGGGAGCTCTGGGTCAACTTTCCGACCGTGCTCGCGCCGCGGTGACGCTACCCTCCGTCGCCGTGACCCGATGCCTCGCAGCGGCGTGCCTAGTCGCGCTCAGCGCCCCCACCCTCGCCTTCGCGCAGACCCCACCGACGACCGAAGACGCTCGGGCTCCCGTGCGCGTCGACCTGCGCGAGGTGCTCCTCAGGGCCCGCGCCAACCCCCCGACGGTCCGCAACGCCCTCGGCCGCGTCGCCCTCGCCGAGGCCCAGGTCGGCACCGCCCGCGCTGCGTACTACCCCCTGCTCACGGTGAGCTCGTCGCCCTCGATCGGGTTCACCGATCGGCCCTTCCTCCCCTCGAACTCGCCCACGGGCGCGCTGCGCCTGCAGAGCTCGTCGATCTCCGTCGACGCCGCGCTCCAGGCGCGCATCACGCTCTGGGACTTCGGCCGCACCTCGGCCAACGTGCGCGGCGCCGAGCGCGCCCGCGACGCCGCGAGCGAAGACCTGCGGCTCTCGGCCCTGCAGTCGATGACCTCGGCGGTCGCGGCCTACGTCACCGCGCTCAACGACCGCGAGGCGATCTCGGCCGCCGAGGCCACGGTGACCCAGCGCGAGGCGCACCTGCGCATCGCCGAGGGCCTGGTCGAGGCGGGGACCCGCCCGCCCATCGAGCGCGTCCGCGCGCAGATCGACCTCGAGACCGCGCGCATCGACCTCACCGTGGCGAGGGGCCGCGCGCAGAGCGACGACGCCGCCCTCGCGGCGGCGCTG
>JAEYZO010000949.1 GCA_023428035.1 Pseudomonadota bacterium
GTTTCCGGCTTCACCCCGCGGCGCGGGGGCGCCGCGCTGGTTTGTACGTCGATGGGCGCCGCGCTGGTTTGTACGTCGATGGGCGCCGCGCTGGTTTGTACGTCGATGGGCGCCGCGCTGGTTTGTACGTCGACGCGCGCCGCGCTGGTTTGTACGTCGACGCGCGCCGCGCTCAGCGGCGGCGGTTGCCGGTGGCCGGCTTGGCCGACTCGGTGCGGCGGATGATCTCGTCGATCTTGCGGAAGAACGAGTCGTTGGTCTCGCCGTTGTTCAGCTCGCGGATGTTGAGGTTGAGCGTGCGGGCGGCCTCTTCGAAGCGCACGTCGACCACCACCCGGTCGCCCCGGATGAAGCCCTGGTTGTTCACGGGCGGCGTGAGCCCGTACGAGCGCAGGCTCAGGCGGAGCGCGTCGAAGGTGGTCTTGTCGAGGTCGGTCCAGGTCTTGTCGTTCGCAGGCATGGCGTAGCCCTCCTTTGCACCGTGTGCGGGGCGCGACGCTACCACATCCCCCACCGTAGGGGAGAGGGGGGCCCCGAGGCATCACAGCGGCAACAGACTACGCCCGCCCGACGCCGGCGTGTAGCCTCCCGCGGCCATGAAGATCGTGAGCTGGAACGTCAACGGGGTGCGGGCGGCGCTCAAGGCGGGCTTCCTCGACTGGTTCCGCGCGACGGACCCCGACGTGCTCTCGCTGCAGGAGATCCGCGCCGACTGGCTCGACCTCGACCCGGTGACCCGCTCCGAGCTCGAGGCGAAGCACGAGGTCTGCTGGTTCCCCGCGTCGAGCAAGAAGGGCTACTCCGGCGCGGCCACCCTCTCCCGCAGGGGCCTGGGCTTCACGCACACCCGCGGCCTGGGCCTCCCCGCCTACGACGCCGAGGGCAGGATGATCGTCTCCGAGCGGCCCGACCTCACCCTGGTCGCGGGGTATTTCCCCAACGCCGCCGCGGAGCTCGCGAGGCTCGACTTCAAGCGCTCGTTCTCCCGCGACCTCACGAAGATCCTCAAGGAGCGCCACGCCAACCGCGAGCGGCTCGTGGTGGTGGGCGACATGAACGTCGCGCCCGAGGAGATCGACCTCGCCAACCCGAAGACCAACCGCAAGAACCCGGGCTTCACCGACGAGGAGCGCGAGGACTTCAGGGGCTACCTCGGCGCGGGCCTGCGTGACGTCTTCCGCGAGCGCAACCCCAGCACCGCGGGGCTCTACACCTGGTGGTCGCAGCGCGGCGGGGCGCGCGCGAAGAACGTCGGGTGGCGCATCGACATCTTCCTCGTGAGCGAGGCGCTCCTCCCGCACGTCACCGACGCGAGGATCCACCCCGAGGTGAAGGGCTCGGACCACTGCCCGATCTCCCTCGAGCTCGCGCTGTGAATTCCCGCCGCCCGCGGGGGCGGTGATACGACGTCGCCCGATGACGCGCGCGCGAGGCACCTGGATCGCCGTCGTCGGCCCCATCGGCGTCGGCAAGAGCACCCTCGCGGCCGTGGTGGCGCGGCGCACCGGGGCCCTCTACGTGCCCGAGCGCTTCGGCGAGAACGCCTTCCTCCAGCGCTTCTACGAGCCCGGGGGCATCGCCCGCTGGGGCTTTCAGACCGAGGTGGCCTTCCTCACGCAGCGCTTCGACCAGTCGCGCGAGATCGAGGCCATGCTCTCGGCGGGGCGCTCGGTGGTCACCGACTTCGCGCCGCAGCAGAACCTGGTCTTCGCCTCGATCACCCTGAGCGCCGCGGAGTTCGCCCTCTACGCCGAGCTCTTCGAGCGGCTCTTCGCGGGGCTCGCCCCGCCCGACCGGCTCATCTGCCTCGACGCCGAGCCGCGCACGATCCTGCGGCGCATCCGTCGCCGCGCGCGGGAGATGGAGTCGGCCATCGACCCGGCGTACCTCCGTCACCTCCGCGGCGGCTACGCGCGGTGGCGAGAGTCACCGCCCGCGCCCGCGCTCTGGATCGACACCACGAAGCTGCCGATCCCCGACGACCTCGTGGCCCGGGCCGAGGCCCTCGACGCGGTGATGCGGTCGCTGGAGCCCTCGACGCGAGAGGCCCTCTTCGGGCGCGTCGGGTCAGCGGCCGTCGAGGGTCTCGAAGCGCAGTAGCACGCCGCCCATGCGCACCACGTCGCCGGACGCGAGGCGCTGCTCGGTCACCCGCGCGTCGTTCACCCACACGCCGTTGTTGCTCTGGCGGTCGTTGATGACCCACGCGCCGTTCGCGAGGTCGATCTGCGCGTGGAAGCGCGACACCGTGGAGTCGTTGAGCACGACCTCGTTCGAGCGGTTGCCGTCGTCGCGCACGCGGCCGAGGCGCGTCGAGGGCAGGGGGATGATGAACACCCCGGGGGGGGCGCCGTCGATGACCCGCAGCCACGCTTGTGGAACACCCCGCGCGAAGCCGGGGGAGGGGGCGAGGCCGAGACGTCGGCAGAACTCCTCGTGGGTCTCGCGAAAGCCCGCGCGCCGCGCGTCGAGGAACTCCCGGAGGATGAAGCTGCGCCCGGCGGCGGCGGCCTCGGCGTCGGCCTCGATGGCCCCGCCGCGGGTGGCGGGGATCCACACGAGGAGCGTCGCGCCGGGGAGGAGCAGCGGCCACGCGCCGCGCTCCCACATGGCGAGGAGGGGCGACCAGGGCGAGCGCGCGGGGGGCTGCTCGGGGTTCTCGATGACCCAGCCGACGTGACGGCGGAGGGCGGTCTCTCCGGGGGGGCGCTCGTTGAGGGGGATCGCGCGGCGCCAGGTGGAGGAGCGGCGCAGGGCGTCGCGGCCCCAGTTGGAGAGCTGGGTGTGCAGGTCGTCGCGGGAGAGGCCGAAGCCCGAGGCGGGCAGGCCCTTCACGGCGGCGCGGCCGAGGGCGGTGACGAGCTCGGAGCCCGGGCCGAAGGGGTCGGCGGTGAGGGCCTCGGCCCAGGCGTCGGTCCAGCGGGAGAAGGCCGCGGCGCCGTCGCGCTCGACCTCGACGGAGAGGGTCGAGGGGGCGAGGTGGGCGTAGACGTAGGGCTCGAGGGAGGCCAGGAGCTCGTCGGCGCGGTCTTCGAGCCAACGGCGGGCCTCGGGGGACACCACCCCGAGCTCGGGGTCGGGCTCGAGCCATCGGACGAGGCGGAAGCGGTCGAGGAGCGCGTCGAGGTCCATCGTCAGGGGGAGCGTGGCGCGTCAGCGGCGGTCATGGCGACGAGACGACGCCCCCGCGGAGGCGGTAGCGCCACACGCCGGGGGTCGCGACGTTGGAGGTGCGGCAGAGGTCGAGCACCGACATCGTGCCCGAGCCCGGGAGCGTGACGCCGTTGACGCCGTCTCCCCCGTCGATGCCCGCGCGCGCGGGGGTGCCGCCGAAGCCGCCCGTTCCGCCCGAGGCGTCGCCCGTGGTCCACGAGCAGCGGGCGTAGCGGAACTCGACGTCGACGTCGCCCGTCGCGCCCCCCGAGGGCGCGGTGAGGATCGCCTGGAAGCTGTTGAGCAGGTCGACGTGGGAGCTGTAGTACCCGACGTTGAACCAGGTCGCGACGAAGCGCCCCGCGCTCGCGGCCCAGCACACGACGTTGCGCGCGGGCGAGCCCCCGCCGCGGGTGTCGACGTCGGCGAACCACGGCGCGATCAGCGGCCGCCCGCTCGAGGTCGGGAAGGGCGTCGGGCTGTAGGTCGAGAGCGCGCCGCCGAAGGACAGGTTGCCGTTGTTGTTGAGGAACAGCGACGTGTACGTCGTCGGCCCGAGCCGCGCGCCGAGGGGCAGCGCGGAGGTGAGCGAGATGGCGCCCCCCACGCCGCCGTCCGCGGTCCAGCTCCCGTCGTCGCTGGCGGCGACGCAGTTCTCCGCGGGGCCGTAGCCCGAGGGGCCGCCGAGGCCCGAGAGGAGCGCGGTGCCGGTGACCCCTCCGTCGGGGAGCGGGCCCGCGTCGCACGGCCCCGTGTCGGTCACCACGCCCGTGTCGCGCACGCCGACGTCGATGGGCGGGCCCGCGTCGACGCCGGGCAGGAGGCACATGGCGCTGCGGCAGGTCTGCTCGCCCACGCAGAAGTTCCGGCACGCGCCGCAGTTCTCGTTGGTGTCGAGGGCGCTCTCGCAGCCGTCGTCTGCGTTGCGGTTGCAGTCGCCGAAGCCCGGGGCACACACGAAGTCGCCGCCGACGCCGTCGGCGCACGACACCGCGGCGTGGGCGCGCGTCGGGCACGCGCGGTCGACGTAGCCCGCGCCGGACTCGTCGCACACCCGCTGCGCCGTGGGCGAGCCGCAGCCCATCACCTCGCCGGGGGTGCAGACCCGCACGTCGATCGGGGGCTGCGCGATGTCTTCGACGGCGATGACGTCGGGGGTGACGACGCCCGAGTCCTTGCCGGGGTTGCCCGCGTCGGGGGCGCCGAGGTCGAGGCCCGTGGGTCGGTCGCTGGGGTTCGAGCCCAGGTCCGAGGTGCCGCCGCCGTCGACGATGTTGTTGGAGACGCCGCCGCCGCGCGCGCTGCACCCGAGGGCGAGGGACAAGAGAAGGATGGATGACTTCTGCACGGCGGGAAGATAGCCGCGAACCCTCACCGCGCGCGAGCGCGCGGCCACGATCACAGGTCCTTCGTATAGACCCGGTAGCGCTTGTAGATCTTCGCCCCCATCGAGGCGATGCCGTTGTTGATGGGCGCGTCGTCCTCGCGGGTCCACGACAGCTCTCCCCACTCGTAGCCCTTGGCGGCGCCGCGCTTGGCGACCTCGACGTACATCGCCGCGGAGAGGGGCATGTACTTCCGCACGCCGCGCAGCTCCTTCTTGATGCCCAGGGCGATGAGCCGCGCGCTCTTGGGGCCCGAGACCTTCAGTCGCCAGAGCATCTTCGCGAGCCCGAAGGGAAGCTCCTGCCCGCCGATGTCACGGATGCACTCGTTCACGTTCGGCAGGAGGATGCACATCCCCTGCACCTTGCCGTCGACCTCGGCGAAGAAGGCCAGGTCGGGGTCGATGACCAGCTTGAGGTCCTCGGCCATCTTGTCGATCTCCGCCGAGGGCGTCGGGACGTAGCCCCATTTGCCCTCCCAGGCGTCGTTGTAGATCTCCATGACGTGGTCGAGCTCGCGGCGCATGTCGCCGCGGTTCATCGATCGCAGCTTCACCTCGGGCATGGCGTTCATGTCCTCCCACGCCTTGAGCACCCGCTTGGGGAACTCACCCACGTCGTAGCGCCACGCGTAGAGGTCCTTCTCCTTGGTGAGCCCGTAGGACTCGCAGACGCGGCCCTGCCACTTTCGTGAGTGGGCCATCTCGACGACGGGCGGGTGCTCGAAGCCCTCGATGAGCACGCCGACCTCTTCGTTGGCGTAGAGCGAGAAGGGCCCCGAGAGCCGGGTCATGCCCTTCGCCCGGAGCCAGTCCGAGGCCTTGTCGAGGAGGGCCTTGCCCACGGCGTCGTCGTCGACGGTGTCGAAGTAGCCGAAGAAGCCGGTCTTCTCGCTCCAGAGCTTGTTGTGCTCGAAGTCGATGGAGGCCGAGCAGCGGCCGACGAGACGTCCGTCCTTCCACGCGGTGAAGTAGGTCGCCTCGCCGCGGTGAAAGAAGGGGTTCTTCTTCGGGTGGAGCCTGGGCTTGAAGTCCATGCGCTCGAGGCGCGGGACGAAGGCCGGGTCGTCGCGGAAGACCTCGTAGCCGGCCCTCACGAAATCGTCGACGTCTCCCCCGGCGGGGTGCTCACGGACCTCGATGCTCATCGTGGCCGCGGAGTATCACGGCCCCGCGCGGCGCTCCTACGGGCTCCCTCGTGAAATCATCACTCTCCGAAGTCTCCCGCCGGAAAGCGCCGCCGCCTCCGATGACGCCGGAGTTCGTCGAGGGGCGCCTCGATCGGAGCGATCCGCACCGGGCTCGGGTCCTCCACCGGGGCGTGGGTCGTCGGAGGCGGGACCGCCGCGGGCGGCTCCATCGTGGGCGGCGCGAGGATCGGCGGCTTCGGCGGGTGCGCGAGCGAAGGCGTCGCAGGGAGCGGTGACGGCTCGGGGCGCGCGGGAGGCGTGCGCGCGTCGTCGGTCGCCATGAAGGCCGCGTAGGCCCCCGCGGCGCAGAGGCCGAGGAG
>JAEYZO010000968.1 GCA_023428035.1 Pseudomonadota bacterium
GGTCGTGCCCGCGCCGGCGCCGGCCGCGCGAGACCCGCGGGGCACGCCCACCGCGGCGGTGCAGGCGCCCACGCTGCCGTCGAGGTTGCATGCCTCGCACTGGCCGTTGCAGGCCGTGTCGCAGCACACGCCGTCGACGCAGTGACCGCTCGCGCAGGCTCCCTCGCGGGTGCACGCCCCGCCCGGCGGGAGCACCGGCACGCAGCGCATCATGGCGTCGCAGTAGTTGCCTGACGCGCAGTCGGCGTCGGTCGCGCAGTCGGTGCGGCAGGTGGTGCCCGCCCCGCAGACGTAGGGCGCGCACATCGACGACGTGCCGGGGATGCAGGCGCCCATGCCGTTGCACGCGCTCGGCGCGGTGACGGTGCCGCCTTCGCACGAGCCCGCGCCGCACTGGGTCGAGGTGCCCGGGTAGGTGCAGGCCGCGCGGGCGGTGCCGTTGCAGGTCCCGCCGCAGGTGGTGCCCGCGCCGGAGCAGGCCATGCGGCCGCCGCGGGGCTCACCCGTCACGGCGGTGCAGGTGCCGGGGGTGGCGTTGCAGACCTCGCACTGGCCGTCGCAGCGGGTTCCGCAGCAGACGCCGTCGGTGCAGAAGCCCGAGCGACACTGGTCGCTGGCCATGCAGGCCGAGCCGTTGGCGAGCTCGGTGCGGCACGAGGCCGAGCAGCCGTCGCCCGCGGTGGTGTTGCCGTCGTCGCACTCCTCACCGGCCTCGCGGACGTTGTTGCCGCACTGCGAGACGCCGCCGGAGCGGATCTGGTAGCGCCACAGGCCCGGCGCCCCGGCGGTGACGTTGGTGGTGGTGCAGAGCGCGAGCACCGCGGCGGTGCGCGAGCCCGGGAGGGTCACGAAGTCCATCGTGTTGCCGGCGTCGAAGCCCGCCTGCGCGGGGGTGCCGCCGAGGCCGCCGGTGCCGCCTGAGGCGTCGCCGGTGGTCCAGAGGCAGCGGTCGTAGCGGAACTCGACGTCGAAGTCGCCCGCGACGCGCTCGGCGCTGCGGTCGTAGAGCACCAGCTGGAAGTTGTTCAGGAGGTTCGTGGCGGAGCTGTAGTAGCCGACGTTGTGCCAGGTGACGGTCACCCGGCCGGGGCGCACGTCGTAGTAGACGAGGTTCGAGCCCGCGGGGGTCGCGACGGTGCCGCGGGTGTCGACGTCGCCCCACCACGGGGCGATCATCGGCTGCGACGCCACGGGGAAGGGCGTCGGGGTGTACGTGCTGACCGCGCCGCGGAAGGTGATGTTGCCGTTGTTGTTGACGAACATCGCAGTCTGGAACGTGCCGAAGAAGTTCGCCCCCAGGGTGCCGAAGGCGGGCCGGATGTCGATGCTCCCGGTGGAGCCGTCGTCGTTCGGGGCGAGCACGCCGGTGCCGAAGCCCGCCGCGCCGCCCATGTCGTTGAGCAGGGGCACGGCGCCAGCGCCGAGCGGCGTCGCGGTGAGCGCGGCGAAGGCCAGCGCTCGGAGGAGTCGGACTCGTCTGGACTGCATCACGGCGATACCTCTCGTGAGGGTGAAGGAACGGTCCGGCCATTGTCTCCGAGCACCCTCGAAAGGCAACGGAACGACGAGCGCCTACCCGCACGTACAAGCGCGCGGTCAACGCGCCGCGCCGTTCTGTTGCTCCGCCGCGCGGCGCTTCGATAGGGTCCGCGGAGGACAGGCGCCGACCCGTGCGGGGCGTGCGCGCGAGAGGAGTGTTGTTGCTTTGACCACCCGATCACGACTGAGGGCCGCGGCCTTCGCGCTGGCGGCGGGCGCCGCGCTCGCGGCCCCGAGCGCCTCGGCGCAGACCCGCGACGGCTTCGCGCTCAACCGCTACGAGCCCACTCCGCAGGGCGACGTGTTCTTCATGGCCGAGCACCCCTGGTACTCGTCGACGCGGGTGTTCGCCGCGGGGCTCACGCTCGACTACGCGGCGAACCCGCTGGTGGTTCAGCCCACCGGCGGCGCGCAGCGCGCGCTCGTCTCGGGGATGCTCACGGGCCACGTCGGCGCGGCGGTGTCCTTCCTCGACCGCGTGGGCGTGAGCCTGTCGCTGCCCGTGGCGTTCCTTCAGGACGGCGAGCGCCTCACGGTGGGCGCGACGAGCTTCGGGCCCGCCGACGGCGTCGCGGTGGGTGACCTCCGCGCGGGGCTGCGCGTGAGGCTCTTCGGCCACGCCGACCGCGACCCCTTCTCGCTGCACATCGGGGCGTACGCGTGGTTCCCCACGGGCTCGCGCGCTGACAACACCGGCGACGAGAGCGTGCGCGTCGAGCCGAGGCTGACCCTCGCGGGCCGCGGCGGGCCCATCCGATGGAGCTTCGGCGGAGGCTTCGCGATCCGCAGCGCGCTCAACGAGCTCAACCTCGCGATCGGTAACGAGGTGCGGCTCACCGCTGCGGTGGGCGTGGTGCTCGCGAACGACAGGCTCACCATCGGCCCCGAGGCTTACATCGTGAGCTCCGTGGCCGACCTGCCGAACGGCGGCGGCTCGGCCTTCTTCGCCCAGGACCAGTGGGGCGGCGAGGCGATCCTCGGGGTGCACTACCTCATCGCCGACGCGGTGCTCCTCGGCGCGGGCGGGGGCATCGGCCTGGAGCGCGGCGGCGGCATCCCCGCGGCGCGCGGGCTGTTCTCGATCGCGTACGCGCCGGTGT
>JAEYZO010000980.1 GCA_023428035.1 Pseudomonadota bacterium
GGGCCGACGCGCTCGCCGCCGCGAGGGAGCGCCGCGTGGGGGACCTCTCGGTCTTCTTCGCGCTCAACCTCTTCGAGCGACGTCGCTCGGCGTCGACGCTCGGCGCGCGGGCCCGCGTCGACGTGCGTGAGTTCTG
The DNA here is from genome assembly GCA_023428035.1 of Pseudomonadota bacterium. Taxonomy (GTDB): domain Bacteria; phylum Myxococcota_A; class Polyangia; order Polyangiales; genus JAEYZO01. The sequence continues at coordinate 137 of JAEYZO010000980.1, forward strand.
GGGCTCCCACGCGAGGGCTTCAGAGGCTGGGCAGGCGCTGCTCTTCTCGCTCCGCGACCCGACGACGGTGGAGCGCGCGTGCGCCGACGCCGCGGCGCGGGGCCTCGGGTGGCTCACCGAGGGCGAGTCGCTGCAGCTCGACGCGCGCCTCCTGAACGAGCTCCCGCCGGCGCTGCGCGTGTTCGTGGGCTGCGCGGGCAAGCTCTACGGCGAGGCGGGCGACGCCGACGTGGTGAAGGTGCACCTCGGCTCGGGCAAGGTGACGCTCCTTCGCTACGACGACTTCGACGGGAGCGCGATCCCTCTGTTGGTGGAGCGGGTGAAGGTCGACCTGCGACGGCGGGAGGTGAGCTACTTCCACTACGGGGGCGAGTTCGCGCCGCAGCCGCTGTACTTCAAGTCGCGCTACCAGCACCCCGCGATGGAGGGCTACACCGCGCAGCGGGCCTTCGACGACGCGCTCGCGGCGAAGGAGGGCTACGACTGGAGCGGCTTCGGGCCGCCGTTGGAGTCGCTCGCGGCGGAGCTCGCGGGGGTGAGCCCGCCGCCGGGGCTGCGGCTCATCGGTCCGGGTACGCCTCGCGCAGGGCGGTGACGCGGGCGACGGTCAACCGTCGGAGTCTGCGGAGATCTCGTCGACGACGTTGACGACCACCGTCGGCGCGCTCTCGTCGACGTCGACGACGCTCCGGGCGAGGTCTTCGTCGGAGAAGGGGCACTTCTTGTTGCGGATGCTCTTGAACGCCTTCGTCGCCCGGCTGATCTCGGCCTTCGTCCGGGGAGCGACGTGCACCCTGAGGAGGCGCGCGAGTCGATCCACCTGTAGAGCCCTCGATCCGCGGGGGCATGTCGCCGAGGGTCGGCGTCGCGAGCGAGCGCTCCCACCTCAAGCCCCGCCTCGCGCGAGAGCCCCGAGCTGACCGCGCAGCGGTTGAGGTCGATGAGCCGATCGAGCGCCGGCAGGAAGCCTTTGCTCCTCCCCTCCCTGAGGAGATCTCCCCTCACAGCTCGCAGATCAGGCAGGCCCGGTCCTCGTCGTCCTCGTCCTCGTCGCCCTCTTCGGCGAACACGCTCACCAGCGGCAGGTCACGTCGCTTCACCGCGCGCTCGGGCTTCTCCCCCCTCGCCCCGCGCGCCTCCTCCTTGGCGACCAGCTCCCCGAGCGTCTCGCCGCGGCGCCACGTGTAGCGATCTCCCGTCTCGGGGTCGCTCTTCTCGTAGGCCGCCGCCTCGGCGAAGAACTCCGGGTGCTCGCGCTTGAGGCCCACCCACTCCTCCTTGCGCTGAAAGAAGCAGAAGAAGCAGCCCGAGCGCGTGCGCCAGCGGTAGTAGCCCGGGACGCCTACCCCGCTCTCCTCGAGGATACGCAGCACGTCGGCCTTGGTGATCCCGTCCTCCCGAAAGGGGAACACCGAGGTGATGTTGGGCTTCGTCGAGACGTAGCCCTCGCGGCTCTCGTCGGCGCGGATCCCGACGTAGTTGATCACCGGGTCGTCGCCGACGTAGCGCTCGAAGGGCTTGAGCTTCAGGAGCCGCGTGCACCAGCGCATCCGGCTCGACGGCAGGTAGCCGTTGAAGACCTCGAGGTAGTGGTCGAAGTCCCGCTCGCTCGTCAGCCGACGGATGGGCTTGCCCAGGTAGGCCTCCATCTTCGTCAGGAACTCGTAGGTCTCGGGCAGCTCCTTGCCCGTGTCGCAGAACACGTACTCCATCTCGGGCACGCGCTCGCGCAGGTAGATCGCCAGCGCCGAGGAGTCCTTTCCCCCCGACAGGCCCAGCACGTGACGCACGCCCTGGCTCACTCCGCCACCTCCCCCGCCGCGTGGAGCGCCCGCTCCAACGCTCGCCTCCACGCGTCGCGCTGACCGCCGAAGCGGCCCTCCAGGAGCCGCAGGATGTCCCGCTCCGCCACCTCCACCGCGCGCGGGTCGTCGCCCCGCTGCGTCGCCCCCGCGCGAGGCCCGGCGAGGAGCTCCGCCCGCTCGAACATCGCCGTCACCTCCGCGAGGCCGAGCTCGAAGCGCGCCACCTCGCCGTCGGTCCACTCGCTCGGAGGTCGGTTGCCCACCACCATCGCGAGGCCCTCCAGCCACTCGGCGTGGGTCCCCTCGGCGAAGCTCGCGCGGCCGAGGAAGGCCCGGAGCTTCAGGTCCGTCGCGATCCCCATCAAGCGCTGCGCCCTCGAGGCGAGCTCCGCCCGCATGAACGCCCCGTCGCCAGCGATCCCCAGCGCCTCGGAGACCCTCCGCTCCACCGTCGCGAGCAGCGCGCGGTGCGCCGAGCCGAGCTCCGCGAGCGCCGAGGCGAGCCCCGCGGCGTAGGCCCCTCCGTCGAAGCCCGCGCCGCGCTCCACCGCGCCGAGCCCCAGGGCGCGCGGCAGGTCGTGGAACACCAGCCGCAGAGGGTCCCGCG